>JAOAIH010000091.1 GCA_026414805.1 Spirochaetota bacterium
ACCTGCCTGTTCATTATCATAGTTGAACAGATCCTCGTTCCACCGCAACTATTTTGACTTTTTTATCATTCCTCCTTCCTTTCCCCACTAACAATTCCTTGTATAAATCCTTTTTGTAATCCTTTTTGTAATCCTTCTTGATTCCCTTATTTTAGACCTTGAACATATCCTTCTTTTCTTAAATCCTACTTTAGGGTTTTCAATGTTTTTGATAACCTGGTGTATGTCTCCTTTGGATGAAATGTTTTTTAACAAAAGGTTGAATATTATTAAAATACTATATGTGTTTTTAGATTAATGTAAAAGCCATACTAATAAAGTCCGTATTATTGTACTATCCTTTGAATAAATCCGCAATAATTTTTCAATTCTGTCAATGGTTTTTAGAAACATTTCTTTATCACCGCTTTTAACTTTTATCAATTTATATATATTCATACGCGCCAGAAATAAAATTTTTAAATATGATGTTTGAATTTTTTAAAAATTTATAAATTTTTATTGCATAATACATATACAAAACTACACTATGCAGCAGTATCTGCTGCATAGATGAGTACTTCATTTATTCTACAAATATATTACAAATACGAGGTAGCGTTATGGCAAAGATGTACTACGATAATGATGCTGATTTATCAGTTATTTCAAACAAAACCATTGCTGTAATTGGATATGGCAGCCAGGGTCATGCACAGGCACAGAATTTACGCGATAGTGGCTGCAAAGTAATTGTTGCTGAACTTCCTGGCACTCCAAACTACGAATTAGCTGTTTCTCACAATTTCAAACCTGTTAGTGCAAAAGAGGCAGCTGAAAAAGGCGATATCATTCAGATATTAGCCCAGGATCATGTGCAGGCAAAACTATATGAAACCGAAGTAAAACCTCACCTTAAAAAAGGCAAAACACTGGTATTTTCCCATGGCTTCAATATTCATTTTGGCCAGATTGTTCCACCTGCTGATGTTGATGTCATCATGGTTGCTCCAAAAGGCCCTGGACATCTGGTACGCAGTGAATATGAAAAAGGGGGTGGAGTTCCCTGCCTCATTGCAATTCACAATGATGCAAGCGGTAGAGCAAAAGAAACAGCTCTTGCCTACGCAAAAGGAATAGGAGCAACTCGCGCAGGAGTTATCGAAACCACCTTTAAAGAAGAAACCGAAACAGATCTTTTTGGCGAGCAATGTGTACTATGCGGTGGGGTATCTGAGCTTGTTAAAGCTGGTTTTGATACACTGGTCGAAGCCGGGTATCAGCCCGAGATAGCATACTTTGAGTGTTTACATGAACTAAAACTCATTGTTGATTTATTCTATCAGGGTGGAATAAACTATATGCGATACTCAGTATCCGACACAGCAGAATATGGCGACTATATGGTTGGCAAACGCATTATAACCCCTGAAACACGCAAAGAAATGAAAAAAGTTTTGGAAGAAATACAGTCAGGTCAGTTTGCACGACAGTGGATTCTGGAAAATCTGGCAGGACGGCCACAGTTTAATGCAATTAAGAAACGTGAACGTGAACATCTTATTGAACGCGTTGGCCGTGAACTTAGAAAGATGATGAAGTGGATAGATAGTAAAGAGGTATAAATTCAATTTGGTAAGGGTGCGATTTTAACAATCACACCCTTATTTTTTTGCAACCTGTCTCAACTATTCCCTGTCTATAATAACAACCACAACACATATATACATAAAAACATATAAAGAGGTTGTTATGAATAAAAAAGTATTATTAGTATACCCTGAAATTCCACTTACCTATTGGAGTTTTAAATATTCCCTGGAATTTATTGGGAAAAAGGCAGTTTTCCCACCATTAGGATTGCTTACCGTTGCAGCAATGCTACCGCACGATTGGAAAATTGATTTAATTGATTTGAATGTATCTTCATTTGACCATACATTACTTCCACAATATGATATGGTCATGATTTCGGCCATGCTTGTTCAAAAGCAATCTTTTGCTGAAATTGCATCATTATGCAAAGAATACAATGTCCCTGTAGTAGCTGGAGGTCCTTACCCAACATCATTATGGCAATCAATTCCTAATGTTGACCACTTTGTTTTGAATGAAGCCGAAGTAACATTGCCAAAGTTTCTGCACGATTTGCAGTATGGTATTCCTCATCATGTGTATACTTCACACGAAAAACCATCACTTGATGTAACACCAGTTCCACGATTTGATATTATTGATCTAAAACCATATTCAAGTGTGCCATTACAATTTTCACGGGGTTGCCCATTCAACTGTGAATTCTGCGATATTATATCATTATTTGGTAGAAATCCACGTACAAAATCACCTCAACAATTTTTGGCAGAACTTGACGCAGTGTACGCAACTGGTTTCAGGGAATCTATTTTTATTGTCGACGATAATTTTATAGGCAATAAGGCAAAAGCAAAAGAGTTATTAAAAGCAATTATTACTTGGCAGATTGACCACTCATATCCATTTTCATTTCAAACCGAAGCAAGCGTAAACCTGGCTCATGATAAAGAACTCATGCACTTAATGTATGAAGCTGGTTTTGATATGGTTTTTTTGGGTATTGAGACACCTGTAGTTTCTTCACTTCAGAAAGCAGGTAAAACACAAAATACCAAAGAAGATTTATTAGAAAATGTCAAGATAATTCAGCAACATGGCATGGAAGTCAGTGGCGGTTTTATTGTTGGTTTTGACGATGACCCTGAAAATGTCTTTGATCTGCAATCTGATTTTATACAAGCATCAGGCATACCTATTGCTATGGTTGGGATATTGGATGCACTTCCAAATACCCGTCTCTACGATCGACTTCAAAACGAAGGACGTCTTATCTGTGAATCAAATGGAAACAATACACATAAATTAGCACCAAATTTTATCCCTAAAATGCCAGTAAAAAAACTCATAGATGGCTACATCAATCTATTAAAAACAATTTATTCACCACCAAATTATTTTAAACGCTGCCTTACATTAATAAAAAGGGTCCCTGCGAATAGAGTTGTTTACAGGCAGTTCACTTTTAAGGAATTCAAGGCGCTTGTGCTATCGCTTATAAAACAAGGATTTTCAAGCTATTCTATTCATTATTTTAAATTTTTAATTAACACTCTGCGAATGCGTCCAAAACTATTTTCTGAAGCTATTGCCTTAGCCATCAAAGGATATCACCTTTTTAAGATCACAGAAAAATTAGTAGCAGAATACAATAAATCCTTGAAAGAGGAAGAAATAACTGATACAGTTGACCAAGTACTTATAACTACTATGCCTGTTAATCCAATCAATACAGGTATGGTACATACTGACAATCGTTAGGAGGCAAACTACAAATGTCAGCACCTTCGGTAGCAGTTCAAATTTTAGTTACAGTTATTCCCATCCTGGGGATAATAGCTGGTTCCATTGTCATTTTTTTCTTTCTGTATTTTAATCACAAACAGAAATTGCTTTTAATTGAGAAGGGATTGTATCAAAAGATTTCCTTTGATTTTGATGCATTCAGCCTGTTCAGCGGATTTTTACTTACAGGTGTGGGAGCAGCTTTAACTCTTTTTTTTGTACTTAAAGACGGCATTTCATACGCACTTATTGGAGGACTTGTTCCACTGAGGTTGGGAATAAGCTTTATTATGTATTACTTTGTTAAAGTGAAAACCAGTATAAAATGACAACATTACATGATGAGTACATTATACAACAGATTCTTAAAGGTAAGCATGATTTATTCAGGATTATTGTTGAGCGATATCAGAATATTATTTTTTCTTTAGGAATGCGTTTTTTTAAAAATTATGATGAAGCAACTGACTTTACTCAGGAGATATTTATCAAAGTGTATAACAATTTAGATACATTTAAAGGTATTGCATCATTTAAAAGTTGGTTGATGAAAATTGGCTATAACCATGCAATAAATAGGCTCAACTCAGTAAAAAATAATAATGTTGAATACAATGATAGCATTGACGGTTGCTCCGACCCCGAAAAGCAGGTGATTCACGATGAACTACAAACTATTCTTGAAGAAGCTGTGAACAGCCTCCCTCCTGAGTATAGGGTATGCATTGATTTGTACTTCTATGTTGGATTACCCTTTAAGGAAATTTCACACATTACTGGATTTCCGGTTAATACTATCAAATCCTATGTATACCGGGCAAAGCAGCATTTACGACAGGCGTTAAAAGGCACAATAGCGGAGGATTATTATGAAATGTGAAAAAGCCATTGAAAAATACTTGATGCTTGACAATAACAAGCCAATACCACTATCCGTACAAATACATTGTATATTGTGCTCAAAGTGCAGAAATGAAATTAATAATCTAAGTAAAGCATTTTCATTGCTTAAAAATTTTGCACCCTACACTATTAATCTTGATAATGTAATAATGTCAAAGATTTATTCACAAAAGCAGTATTACAATAAAGTATCCAACCTTAATTGGATAGCGGTGGGATCTGTAATATTCTTAAGTACAGGTCTAATATCATACAGTGATGCTCTCAAATGGCTAACATTGCATTTTGGTACTTCTATTGTTATTCCTTTATACCTTGTACTGGGCTGTGTGGTATCAGGGTATATAGGAAGTTATGTGGCCACGCACATGAAAAAGTTAAGAGCGATAGCACAAAATATTAAATCATTGCTCTAAAGCTCATATAAATAAATACATTACTACATCTACGCAAAATATGGTTACAAAACCTTGTTTACAATTTAATGAGCTTGTGCCCAATTTTTCCCCCACCCAGTATCTACTACTACCGGCACATCAAGTTTGATTGCATTTTTCATTGCACCAATTACTATCTCTTCAACTATTGACTTTTCATTTTCAGGGACTTCAAATACCAGTTCATCGTGCACCTGAAGGATCATCCTGCTTTTTAAATGTCTATCACAAAACATTTTATGTATGTTTATCATTGCAACTTTAATCATATCAGCAGAAGTCCCCTGAATAGGAGTATTTATAGCAATCCGTTCTGCTCCTTCACGTCGGAACTGATTAGTTGAAGTAATTTCTGGAATGTACCGCTTTCGGCCAAGCAACGTTTGAACATAACCATTTTTACGAGCAAAAGCAATAGTGCTTTCAATATATTCTTTAATCTTTGGATATGCAGCAAAATACTTTTCAATGAACTTAGTTGCTTCTTCAACAGAAATATCAGCCTGCTGCGAAAGCCCATAGGGCGAAACACCATAAATTGTGGCAAAATTGATAATCTTTGCCTGTCTGCGCATTGTGTCAGTCACCTCTTCAATAGGCACATTAAAAACAGAAGATGCTGTCTGGGCATGAATATCTATTCCTTTGTGAAATGCCTCAATCATAGTAGGATCTTTTGAAAGATGAGCAGCTAACCTCAACTCTATTTGCGAATAGTCAGCTGAAAACATCAAGCAACCATCGTCTACTACAAAACCTGCTCTGATATTTTTCCCAAACTCATCACGTATGGGAATATTTTGCAAATTTGGGTCGGAAGATGAAAGCCTGCCGGTTGCAGTTACCGTTTGATTAAACGACGTGTGTATTCGTCCGGTCTTTGGGTTAACAAGAACAGGCAACGCATCCACATAGGTTGTCTGTAATTTACTTAATGTCCTGTATTCCATTAAATAATCAATGATTTCGTGCTGTCCAAGTAATGCTTCTAAAACCTGAATGTCGGTTGAAAATCCTGTTTTGGTTTTTTTTACAGGTTTCAGCCCAATTTTTTCAAATAATATGTGCGATAGCTCTCGCGTTGAGTTGATGTTAAATTGAACTCCTGCCAATGAATATATCTTTTTTTCTGTTTCACTAATTTTGTTTGATAGCTCTTTAGATAAAGATTCAAAATGATCTAAATCAATCTTTACACCATAATATTCCATATACGCAAGAACAGTCACCAATGGCATCTCAACGTTAAAAAATAGGTCTAATAAATTTTCATCCTCAAGTTTTTTATACAGAATCTGATATAATCTCAAAGCAATATCTGCATCCTCAATTGCATAGTGTGATAACTTTTGTAGTGGAACTTCTGTTATGTGGCGTATTTTCTTGCCATCTTTTATCAATTCATCATACCGTATCTTGGTATAATTAAGATATTCAGAAGCCAGATCATCCAGATTATGGCGACGCAAGCCCGGATTCAGCAGATATGATGCAACCATCGTATCAAAATATATACCCTTTACAGTGATACCACAGTTGAGCATGATGAGCATGTCATATTTAATATTCTGGCCAACTTTCTTTATGGTTTCGTCCTCAAGAATACTTTTGATGAGCTCTAACATTTGATCTTTTGGTATGGCATTGTACCCCCATAAAGAGCTATCGCCCACCGGAATAAACCAACCCGATTGAGGTGCAATGGAAAATGAAACACCAACAAGTTCTGCCTCCATTGGTCGTGATGAAGTTGTTTCTGTATCAAATGAAACAATACCGGCATTCTTTATTGCTGTAATAACATTTGTTAATGTTTGTATATCAGTGATTGTGGAATATCCTGCTATTTCTTTTATTGATATTGATTTTTCTGCATCAAACAGTTCACGAGCAATGGAATCCATTTCTAATCTTTTAAAAATCTGCCTCACTTTTTCATTATGCAGATCTGGGGTTAATGCGTTTTCAATAGTAAGGGGCAATTGTATATCAGTCCTTATAGTTACTAGTTGCCTAGAAAGATATGCCATATCTTTTTGCGATTCAATTTGTTCTTTGATTTTTCCCGTAAGCTCATGTAAATGCAGGTATATATTATCAAGTGTGCCATACTTCTGCAAAAGCTTGGCTGCAGTTTTTTCACCAATTCCCTTTACACCGGGGATATTATCCACCGCATCACCGGTAAGAGCCATATAATCAATTATCTGCTCTGGCTTCACTCCTAATTTTTCCACAACAGCATTTGCATCAATGCTTTCAAATTCTGTAATGCCTTTTTTGCCTGCATAGATTGAAATGTTTTTATGAGTCAAAAGCTGGTATGCATCTTTATCACCGGTAACAAGTACCACCTTGTATTTACCCGAATATTGGCTAGCAACCGAACCAAGAACATCATCAGCTTCATAATTGTCCATGATGACAACTGTAAAGCCCATTTCTTTTAACATTTCTTTTATTTCTTCTATCTGGCTGCGTAAATCATCCGGCATTTTAGCGCGTTGTGCTTTATACTCCGGATACATTTCAAAGCGGAATGATTTTTTTGGGGGATCAAACGCAACAATAGTATAATCTGGCTTTTGTGTTTGCAACAATCGCAACAACATTCTGAAAAAACCATATATTGCAGATACGTTCTGCCCTTTGCTGTTAATCAATGGATTTCTCTGCAATGCAAAATAAGCCCTGTAACACAACGCATGCCCATCAACTACGAACAATGTTTTCTCTGTCATACCTGTCTATCAATCCCTTTATCTTATTTATAATTTCATGGATATCATACATTTTTTGCCATACATCACAAGCACCCAAATGCATTAATTCATCCTTCATATTTTCATCATAAAAACCGCTCATCATTACAACATCAAGATCAGGATAATTATTTTTCAAATAGCCTAAAACATCTTTCCCTGAAAGCTCTTGCATCTGTACATCGCATAACACAAGTTTTACAGATTTAATATTATTATCAATATACACTAACGCCTGTTTTGGGTCTGTGAATGAAAGTGTAGTAAAACCACCTGTTTTGAGAGCCTCTTGATAAAGCAAGCAAATATTTGAATCATCGTCAATTATAATTATCGTACCACTTGATTTTGGTACTAAATTGCTTGGAGAATCAGTTTTAATCAATGTTTTTGCAACCGGCAGGTAAATAAAAAAACTGGTACCAACTCCAGGTGTTGATGTTACATCAATAAAGCCCTTATGCTGTTTCACAACACCATACACTATTGCAAGCCCCAGACCACTTCCTTTTTCCTTAGTAGTATATAATGGCTCAAAGATATGATTCATATGCTCAGGTGAAATCCCCGAGCCTGTATCCTCTACTGTTATACATACATAATTACCAGCAGGGATTATTTCAAGCATTCCAGTTTTATCATTTACCACATTTGTATTTTCAGTGTATATGCTAATAGTGCCACCATACGGCATTGCATCAACAGCATTTAAAATCAAATTCATGAATACCTGTTGGATCTCAGTGGCGTTGCCTACAATATAAGGATTATATGCATCTAAAAACAATTTAACTTCACATTTCTTTGATAGGGCAGCATGTAATAAGGAAATAGCATTCTGGATAATGGTATGTATATTAATTTCGGTTAGCTGTAATGCCTTTTTCCTTGCAAATGTCATAAGTTTAGATACTATATCTTTTGCGTGATTAGCAGCTTCAAAGATCTTTTCTATTGCAGGCCTATTTTTGTCATCAATTGATTTTTCTAAAAGGTTGGCATATCCCAGTATCACAGTAAGGACGTTATTAAAATCATGTGCAATTTCACCAGCTATCTGGCCAATAATTTCTAGTTTCTGCGATTGCAATAGTTGTCCTTTTAACTGTTCCTGCTGTACAAGTAAATTGGTAATTTCCGTAGTATCATTAACCACACATTCAACTGCCTGCTGCCCCATCCACATAACAGGGCGAATTCTAAACATTACAGGCAGACTTACGCCATCCTTACGTTTCCACACCGCCCTGGAAATAGTATAATTATATTGTAAATCACTACAGAGAGCATTAAACGATGTATACTGCGACTTTACTCCTTCAGCTAATGAATATTCACTGAAGTAATCATCTAATGTTTTCCCAACAATGGTTTCAAAATCAGTACCTGCCAGCCTAGCACCTTCAAAATTTGTAAGAACTATTATATTTTTTTGTAAAATATACACACCAACATTCAAATCATAAATCAAATTTCTGAAGTGTGATTCAAACACCTGAAGTTCATTAATTCGTTTTTTTCGTGTATACAACTGGAAGACAAGAATTGCAAAAAGAAGCGTCAGCAAAATAATACCGACATAAATCATTATCTGTTTTGGAATATCTGGTGGAGGCATAATGGCAAACCATTTCCAGTATAGCATGTCAATAAAATTCTGAGATTTTAGTTGCCGGATACTATCGCTTACAATTTCAGATAAAATTTTATTATGCGTTACAACTGGAAATGCTATTTTTTTGCGATCGTAAACAATATCAGTCCACGTCCCTTTTGTTATTTTAATACTACCCGAAAAATATTTATTCAGTAAATATACTGAATTGAGATAATCATTTAAAACAGCATCCAGTTTACCACCAGCTAGTGCCGCAAAAGAATCAAAGGTATCATCAAAACGTATTGTAGTAATATTGTAACCCTGCTCAACAAGTTTTGTGGCATATTTATCACCCGAAGCATCCTTTTTAACACCAAGTGTCATGTGGTCAAGGTCATACACTGTGTCAATAGAACTATGAGCGGGAACAACCAGTGCCAGGCCTCCTTCAAGATAACTTTCTGAAAAATCAAACCAGGCTTGCCTTTCATCAGTTACATATATACATCCAATTGCCATATCAGCTCGGCCTTCCCTCACCCTGTGCAAGCATATCCTGAAATGTTGTCACGGTAATAGTATATGTGATATTGTTTTGCTTGCAAATTTCGTTTAAAAGGTCAATGTCAAAACCTATGAGTTTCCCATCTTTATACATTACAAACGGTTCATAAATGGCAGTAACAACACGAATATGATATGGTGTTGTATTCACTTTAGCATAAGCAAATACAACACCAAGTGTAAGGGCGATAGTTACTGATAATAAGATTCTTGTAATTAATTTTCTCATTGGTAATATATAGCAATAGTCTGTTTTAATTGTCAAATGTTATTACAAATAATGCTCTGACCCCCAAAAACTCTGTGTACTCTGCGTCCTCAGCGTGATATATTTTTATTTCACGCAGAGATCGCAGAGAACGCGGAGATTGTGGAGTTTTGGCTCTGACCCCTATAATTTACTACGACTGAGTTTAGTTTGATGAATTACAGGGGAGTCATCCTGAACTTGGTTCAGGATCTTAAAATACACACAAATATATGCTCTGACCCCAGCTTACTCTGTGACCTCAGCGCACTCAGCGTGATATATTTTTATTTCACGGAGAGATCGCGGAGAAGGGGGAGATAATTGAATTTTTTAGGCTCTCTATGATGAATAGCAGGGAAGTCATCCTGAAACTTGATTCAGGATCTTGAAATAAATGCTCTGACCCCCGGTGAAAAACATTGTGTCATCCTGAACTTGATTCAGGATCTTGTAATAT
>JAOAIH010000092.1 GCA_026414805.1 Spirochaetota bacterium
CCATGGTGTTCATGTCGGCCCAGGATATGTCCAGCCACTGCCCACCTTTCTTATATGATACACATGCTTTGCTACCTAATTTTGCAGCCTGTTCCTGAAAAACAGCTGACATGGATTCTGACTTAAACTGTGCCATCCAATCCTCCTCTCACTTGTTTTAATATAATTTTAATATACAAAATTATGTATTACATTTTATAACATTTAATTAAACTATTGCTTTATTATGAGACAACTAAAATTTGGATGTCAACGATTTTTACTTTGCCTCTTAAAAATTTTTTTAGTAATTATTTATATTATTTATATTTTTTAAACCTTCGAATTAATTTATGCTTGCATTAAAGTAATTCTCTCTATGTTCATACAAAGATATACCTTTCGCCATCACAATACTTTTACAGGGTAAAAGATAACATTTCATTTATCATGGACAATCAAAAAAAGCTCTACACAGATAAAAATCTGCTTATTGCATTTGGTATAACACTTATTGTGGTGATGGGTGTAACCAATATTACACCTGCTTTGCCTGCAATGGCACAGCATTTCAATATTCCCTATTCATCTGTAGCATTAATGATAACTGTATTTACAATGCCAGGTATTATTCTAACACCAATACTGGGCATTCTTTCCGACAGAATAGGACGTAAAATTATAATTATCCCATCATTGCTAATATTTGGTATTACTGGGACCATCATGTTCTTCATCAAGGATTTCAGCTTGCTACTTATCTTGCGATTTATTCAGGGTATCGGTGTATCTGCATTAGGAGCTATCAACGCTACTATCATTGGCGATCTGTTTACCGGTAAAAACCGTACCATCGCATTTGGGTACAACGCAAGTGTGTTAAACATTGGTACCGCAGCCTATCCAGCCATAGGTGGATTTATGTGCATCCTTGGGTGGAATTACCCATTTCTTTTATCTGCATTTGCATTTATTGTTGCCTGGTTTGTCATGTTTCATTTACATAACCCCGAACCAACCAGTACCTCATCCCTCAAAAATTATTTCACTGCCATTCTGAAGATTGTAAAAAGCCCCTATGTCATAGGATTGCTGTTAACAACAGTACTTACCTTTATATTGCTGTATGGACCAATAATAACATATATTCCTTATATTATATCCTATCGTTTCAATGGGACATCTGCAACTATTGGAATATTTATGTCACTGATGTCTGTAGTCACTGCTATAACTTCATCACAATTGCAAATATTAACAAAACGTTTTTCAGAAAAAAATTTAATACTTTATGGATTTATAGGTTTATGCATATCGTTTATTATCGCAGGTGTTGCGCCAAACTTTTTTTGGCTTATTGTAGCAATTGTTATAGGTGGTGCTTCCAATGCAATAAACAATCCAAGTTTACTATCGCTTCTTAATGCAGCAACCCCTACGCAATACCGCGGAGCAATCATGTCCCTCAATGGCATGGGCCTTAGAATTGGGCAAACTGTTGGACCAATAATCATGGCATCATTTTGTGCGATAGTAACTGTTGATATAGCTTTTTATATTATAAGCGGGTTAACACTGATAATTGTTAGTGCACTTTTTTCTACCCTGCTTTCGAATAGATATTGTACATTAGAAGAATGATATTAACTGGCAAAAAAATGGTACACCGTTATTGTGACAAAGGCAAATGTCATTCTGAGCGAAGGTACAACGTCATTCTGTGCTAAGGTAAACGTCATTATGAGCAAAGGTACAACGTCATTCTGAGCAAAGCGAAGAATCTAAATCCTTAAAAATCAAGATTCTTCGGCATTGCGTGCCTCAGAATGACAGTGATACAACATAATTTTTGGATAAAAAATAAATTGAGTGGAATTTTTAAATATTAATAATTCAATTTAATACTCCAAAAAATGAAAAAATGCAATTGATATGAACTCAAAATTACAACAACTAAAAAACGAATTACAAAAAGTGCTGCACTTCTCTGCAGTTAGTGATGATCCTGATATCCTGGAAAAATATTCTGTGGATGAAACTTCGGATTTAAAAGGCAATCCATGGCTTGTGGTGTATGCCAAAACTACTAGTGATGTAAGTACCGTGCTATCACTATGCAACCAGTATCGCATACCTGTTATACCGCGTGGTGCTGGTACTGGTGTTACTGGTGGAGCAGTTCCAGTATGTGGTGGCATAGTGCTATCGCTTGAAAAGATGAACCAAATTCTTGAGATAGATACTGAAAACATGATTGCAGTGTGTCAGCCAGGCGTTATTACAGGACAGTTGCAAAAGGAAGCATTGCAGTATGGCCTCATGTATCCACCCGATCCGGCTAGCCTTGATTCGTGCTCACTTGGTGGAAACGTTGCAGAAGGCGCCGGTGGACCTCGTGCTGTGAAATACGGCACTACCAAGGATTACATCACGGGGCTTGAGTTTGTACTTGCTGATGGCAGCGTGCTGCACCATGGGGGAAAATTTATAAAAAACGCTACTGGCTATAATCTCACCGGCATCCTCATTGGTTCAGAGGGTACCCTTGCTATAATTACAAAAATATACTGCAAACTTATACCAGCTCCTGCACTCACGCTTGATATGCTCATACCATTTGATAGCCTCACCCATGCAACACAGTTTGTATACACACTGCTTACCCATCGCGTGCAACCAGCTGTGCTTGAATTTATGGAAGAAGATGCTCTGACCTTGGCAGCACAATATTTGAAGGAGGAAATGCCCCATCCGCATGCACGAGCACATCTTCTAATACAACTTGATGGCGATAGTTACCATGAAATAGAACCGCTACTACAAAAAATCCTTTCCCTGTGTCCCGTTAATCCTGAGGACATCCTGGTAGCCCAGTCTCCAGAGCAAAAAGAACGACTGTGGAAAGCACGTCGGTGCATTCGCGAGGCAATCCATGCCAAAAGCCCGGTGTTTTTGGCTGAAGACTGCTCCATCCCGCGTTCTTCCATTGTACCATTTTTAACGGGCGTGAAAGAGGCTCTGACCCCATACAGGTTGCAATCCATTATGTTTGGCCATGCAGGTGATGGTAATGTTCACATTGATGTATTGAAAAACGATATGCCATATGAAAAATTCAAAAATCTTGTACCAGTGTTAAAAGAGATAATATATGGTCTGGCATATAAGTATGGGGGGACAATTACCGGAGAACATGGTACTGGTTTTATACGCAAAGAGGCATTAAAGAAATTTGCCTCCGAAGCGGAGCTGTCGCTTTATAAACGATTAAAAAAAGCTTTTGACCCTTATTGCATTTTAAACCCGTATAAAATCATTGACCCGGACTAATATTAAACGTTACTGCATGAGCATCTGTACCAAAATAACGAGAATGCTCCATTTTTATGCACTTGCTCTGCACAACTTTTAATCCAGCTTCCCTTGCTTTTTTTGCCGCTTCATTATGCGCAATGCCAAGCTGCATCCATACAACTTTTGCACCAATAGCAATTGCTTCATCAACTACCGGGGGTACATCAGCAGGCTTTCGGAATATATCCACTATGTCAACCGTAAATGGTATTGATGTGAGGTTGGGATACGATTTCAAGCCCAATATTGTTTCTTTTGTTGGATTGACTGGCACAACAGTATAGCCATTACTTATTAAATACTGTGCCACTCTGTTGCTGTCCTTTGTTGGATCATCAGATAAGCCAACGATTGCAACAACCTTATAGCGTGTCAGTATCTCTTTTATTTCACCATCTTCAGAATTAAACGCTGGAACTTCACATTGATCCATTGTTACATCCTCCTATCACAGTAATAATATAAATCTTTTTTAATTTTAACAAAGTATTTTTTACAAAATATTTTTAATTTTGCTAATACAACAGAGGAATCACTCCTTTTTTTCATATTTACTATTGGACCTGCAAAATAACATCCAATACTTCTGTTTTATAAAACGATTAGCCGTATCAAAAAATTTGTGCAGCTTGATAATGCAATGTTATGCAATATAAGTAATATAATTTTTATTACAGTGAAAACTACAACAAAAGTATATTCTCACTTATTTTATACCATAACGATTTGAATGACTATTGTGTTTTTTGGGGTGATACACATTAATTCATATTTTGCATTTAGTATTGCATTTAAGAATACATAAAAAAAACATATATACATTTATAGAATATATTTTCTTTTTTAAATCTTATAAATGCTTGACAAAAATTACATAATGTATTAAACTGACAAGTCGGTATTGTTTCTCTGTACACAGATATCTTTATTAATAGCGCTTGTAACACTAGTAAATAACATCCAAACGTAGCATCTCAATCATAAAAAAAAGATTATACGTGACCATTGCATCTTAATTGCATCGACCGTTGGTACTAATCCTAATTTTGTAAAGGAGGTAATAATCATGCAATCACACCACATCTTTACACAATTATGTGCCCTACTACTTTGCATTGTTTTGAGTCAAGCTATGATTTTTGCCAATGAACTATTTCAGGAAGATGGAATCTTACCAAACCACAGTGCTGAATATGTTAGAACGCTCAATCGTAATGCCTCTGTTGATGCAGATGCAGCTTTCTACAACCCTGCTGGGTTACCATATATGCAGGAAGGCTTATATATTATGTATAGCAGCCAGACCTACTACAAAAAGCGTGTTCATACAATGAATTATTACTATCTTGATATTTATGCTCCAAGTTTTAGTATTGATGAGGAGGGTCCAACTCAGAATGGGAATGCCTTTACAACCAGACCCACAGGTAGCCTTAAAAGCCATAATACATATTTTATGGAAACCACTGCTCCTGTAATACCCGATATCAATATTATTTACCGCACCAATTATTTAGGGAAAGAATGCGCCTTGTATTATTCATTTGGTATAATGCAGGCTGCTCCAGAAGTAGTATTCCCAAAGGGTCTGGCACAAATTGATTTTGGCACCATGGCAGCTGGTGAATAGAAAGAGCACCTTTGTTGCAACCTACCCACAGTCATTATCAGCAGGGATTTCATATAATTTTACTCAAAAATTAAAAATAGAAATTGGGAGCGATGTATATTTCCGAAAATATGTTGACCTGGAAGGCAGGCAGGATGATTTCAATATTGGATATAGAATTGGAATCTGCACTGAATACGCGCTATTGCATAACATATCAATCAGCGCAGGATATAGTTATTATGACCCCGGTATTAAGAAAAAAGCACGTAATGAAATTGATCCACTTCTTATAAGCCACACAATTGGATGTGGATTGACAACAACGATTGATTCAAATCTCAAATTAACCCTTGGCGGGTTTTATGTGGCATATCCTGCAACAACTGTGTACCAGGAAGTCACTATTAAAAATGAAAACCTATTACCAGGTGGCAGGGCAATTAACTATCTCAAAAAAGAGCTGGATGAAGAATCATTTTGCCTGGCATTTGGAATAACATATACCATGAGCTTCAAGAAAGATGCACCAGTTGAACAACAAAAAAAATTGATACCAGAAAATATTACACGATAGTACATACAAAATATATATGTTATAGTATTGTATTAGTTTCCTCACTTTTTATAATATGCGCTGTGCTCTGACAAGTGCATTATCAAAATTTTTTATTTCATCTATCAATATAACTATGGAATGACCCCATGGTTCTGAAGCAAGATAATAGTATAATGTTTTATGTATCGTATCTGTGAAAAAACTGTTTGCCCGTTTTCTCAATAATAATATCACTATCACTTTTTATGTGTGTATTGAAAGCAACCAAACCAAACTGTAACACATCTTCACCATTTTCATCGTTTGTAAAATACTTTGTTAGCGTTTCAATTATTACATTACTATATTACGTACTATAAAAGTTACAATTACGATAGTACCTGTCAAATGTTTATTTTATTATATGCCACTATTCTCTTTCAAAAACCCAATGCAAGTTTTTTGGCAACTGATGGTAATTTACGTTTGCTGCTTTGTCAGTCATATCCACCGAATTGTAGGTGTGCCAATATAATAGTATTGCATTTTTAAATTCTGGTTTGCGTATCAAATCGCACACTGCAGCAAAGGTTTTGCCCGTATAAGTTGGCTCAAGCTGAATATGTTCAGTGTGTTTCATTTTTTCGATAGCATCCAGGCAGGCACCAGTTGGATAACCATAGCCCTGGCCACAATAATCGTGAAGGATAATAGGTGTGGGAATATCTATTGGTGGAAGATTAGTAATCGTTTTCATAAGTTTGTAGGTTTTTTCCATCAGCAAGTGAACACTTTTTTCATTAGCTATAGGTATTGGACCAAGTGATCGGTCTGTAACCCGCACGCCTATAACTTTGCTTTTTACACCTGCTAGCAAAAGGCCAAGCGATAGCCCCGCCATGGTTCCAGATGATCCCAGTGCACAAACAACGTAATCCGGTTGAGGCAAGAGTCCTTGCTGTATCTGCTGTTTCAATTCAAATGCTGCATTGACAAACCCCACCGTACCCAATGGCGAAGAGCCACCTGCGTATAAAAAGTATGCATCGCGTATCAAGCGTTCCTTTGTATAAAACATAATACCGGTTGCAAGCATTGATGTATAGTACGCAAGCTCTGCTCCAAAATGCACAAACAGAAGCAAATTCTTTTTCACGTACTCTGTTACAGGCTGCCAGAAAAGAAGCAACCTGCACCCAAGACCTAAGTGCTTACAAAACACTGCGGTTGCAAGTCCATGGTTGGTACCTATGCCTCCCATAGTCACAACCTTTTTTTTGTTTAGAGCTATCGCCTCCGCTAATGTAAATTCCAGTTTTCTTACTTTATTGCCCCCATACAGTGTTGATGATACATCATCCCGCTTAACCCACAAATTGGGATGACCCATAGAAGATAGTCTTTGCACAGGTGTAGGAAAATCCCCCAACTGCACATAGGGGAGTTTTTTTAAAGCAGGGAATGCATCAAATAATGGCAACACACTCATAGCTATACCCATTCTTCTTTTTGTAGTATTGTTTCAAGATACACCCCTTGTGATGCCAGATACCGTTTCCTTACTATGTAATACACAACACCCGATAATGCAAATACTACAAACAATCCAATGTTAAAAATTGTTTTCAAGTCAACAAGTATTACAAGGCAAAAGAACACAATCAATATACATCCTACACCCACGCATATATACAGCCAGGCGCCTTTGAGTTTGAATGATGCCATAGTGTATTTATCAGGATAAAGAGAGGGAAAACGTAACGCAGCCATAAGTATTGGCAGAAATATAATAATGCCCCCTAACGCTGAATACGATGCAAATGTTTCAATTGGCATCCCTGAAAGAATACCCACAATGGATAGTACCCATATTATTGTAAGCAATATGTGTGGTGTGCCAAATGTTGCATGGATTTTGCCAAGCCAGGATGGCAGTAAGTTATCCTGTATAATAATCAGGAGTGATTTTGTGCCAACAATAAAAAGCGCATTAAGCGTTGTAGTAAGGGCAAGCACTGCCCCACCTAAAATAAAGAACATTACGCCAGCACTGCCAAAAAGCGATTTACTTATAAAGATAAGTGGTTCTGCTTCTTTGGCTGTTTGTTGCCAGGGGAAAGCACCAACTGTGGCTATAGCAACACATAGGTATACACACGTCACAATAGGGAATGTGATAAAGTATGCTTTGGGGATTGTTGTACCTGGATTTTTAATCTCGCCACCTAATTCAATGATTCCATTTGATCCTAAATAGGTAAAGGTAAGTAACGCTGTTCCTACTAAAAGGTTTGCTGTCCCCTTCTCAAAGAAATTTGCAAGGTTAGCGCTATCAAACCGAGCCATACCACTGAATGAAAAAAAGAAAAGGGCACTTAAAAGTATAATCACCATAAGTGCCTGAACTGTTGCAGCAGGTTTTATGCCAATTACATTCACAATATAAAACAATGTAACAAGAGCTATCGCACACATTTTGAGCGACAGCTCTGGATAAAATGTGCTGATGTAGTGAGCACAGGAAATGCTATACAATGGAATTTGCCCAAAGAATGTTGCCAGAACATAGATCCAAATTCCCACAAACGCAATGCCAGGGGATACCATCCTACTTGGATATTTGTAATTACCCCCAACAGTAGGAATTGCCGAACCTAACATTGCCAGAGGCATCATGCTCAAAAAAACTGGCACAACCGCTAGCGCATAGGCAAGCGGCAATGCTGCACCAACCATTTTCAGCACTATGCCGGTAAACACAAACACTCCTCCTCCAATTGTAAAGCCAATAGCAATAAAGGTTACAGCACCAAGCCCCAGTACACGTTTAAGAGTGCTCATTGCACACCTCTATCCTTTTTTTAAAAGATGCTTTGCAAGGCGCTTGCCCAATCCAATAATGGTAAGTACCGTAGGCCTGTCCAATGATTCAGGGAATGTACTTGCATCACATACATACAGGCCATCAATCTTTGTCTGTAAATTGCTATCAAGCATATCGCCAATACGCACAGTTCCGCTTGGGTGAGTACCAATGAGCGGGCGCATATAAATTGATGAAGCAGATGCACCTGCTTTTTTAAGTATTGCTTCGCATACCGCACGTGCCTTAGTCAGGCGCTCTTTATCCTTTTGCGTTAATGGCTTGGAGATAGTTCCATCAGGATATACTCCACCTGAAATATCATCCTTAAGCTTTATCATAACTCCCAGGATATGATTCCACCTTAACCACTGCAGCAATGGTTTAGCACCAACACGTACTGCTGCCAGAGGATACAATAACCATGGGTCAATCAGCGTTGATAACATATAGCCATCTGCATCGTTTTCCCATGACCATGTCATTGGCGGTTCTTTACCAATGCCTTTATCACTTACCACGCCATATACCATGACAGTGACATCCATGGTCATACCTTTACCTGCATCTTTTAAACCTGAGGCCTGCAGTATACGTGGGCTTCCTATACCGCCAGCGGCAACCACCACATAGGGGGCATGTGCTACAAACGCTTTTCCATGTATACTTCCTTCAACGCCCTGCACTGACCGTCCATCATGAAGTATTTTTTTTATTTTAACAGATGTGTACAATGTAGCACCTGATTGTAATGCTTCATCCACATATTCTGCAGCGTTCCATTTTGCACCACACCTGCATCCCAGCATACATGCTGCAGTACAGTTGAAATGCTTACTTCGCTCAGGGTCCATGAATTTTGGCTGTGGAAACCATTCATATCCTAAAGCATTTGCAGCTTGAGCAATGCGTGTAGACGCTATCCCCCGCAACTGTGAAGGTAGTGGTTGTATGTTAAGTTCTTTAATTGTCTCATTAACTTCTTTATCTATATCTATTCTATAGCGTTTTTTAAACCACGGCGGTGGTGGCGCTGCACAACCACAATACATACTTGTTGCTCCACCAACCATTATTGGGCTTATGATGTTGAGTCCTTCCTTTGTAAAAAGAAAACTCATCTTATCAGAATACAACATCGCACCAGGATAGGTCCCATAGTATAAGTGCCCACGGTGGTCTTTCCCTTTATCAAGTATAACTACTTTTTTACCGGCACGAGCAAGCTCTCTTGATACTGTCGCCCCACCCGGTCCTGAACCAATAACAATAACATCTGCAGTAAGTTTTGTTTGTGACATGGCAAACCCCCTTAATAATGTATCCCTTAAGCATTTGCACTAGCAAGTCCTATGTTTAAGGATCTATATTTTTTAGTGATATCTTTTTTGCTACTAACTGTATGCTTATTATCTCGTTATATAATGTTAACGCAAGTATTAATTGCATTTATTGTTTTTTACTTCTAATTGCATTTTTACAACCAATCTAGTGATTATTTAATATGATACGTTAAATGACTATTTGTCAAATAAAATTATGGTAAAAGGCTCTGACCCCAAATTTTGCTATCCCACAAGTAACTCTGTGACCTCTGCGCACTCCGCGTGATGTATTATTTTATTTCACGCAGAGATCGCGGAGAACACGGAGATGGGGGGGCTCTGACCCGAGTGTGGCTCTGACCCCTATGCAATGGTTTTTGAGGTGGCTTGTTAACATTTTGAGCTACAATAACATCAGCTCTACGTTGTTTTTATTGTAAATAGAGGTAGTGCTCTGACCCCAGGGTGATTTTACGGTAAATGATGGTGTGTCATCCTGAATTTGATTCA
>JAOAIH010000093.1:0-4132 GCA_026414805.1 Spirochaetota bacterium
CACTTGACAGATGATGATGTTCGTGCTATATAGGATGCAATAAATGTAAAACCAAGAAAATCACGGAATTTTAAAATCCCCCTATGATCTGCTACACCATCATCTAAATGTTGCACTTTAAACGTGAAGTTACATTGAATTCCCTATGTATATAAAATATGATTTATTTTTTCTCACCATATTTTATATTATGTATCATTAGCAATGATACCGTTGATAGATTATAATGATTGTAAGAAAATTAAAATATAGTATTATTTTACCTTTACTTTACACAGTGCCATTATTCAGCACTTCTCAAAATGTAATATCACATAATGAATTTTTCTTTCTGCCAAATGCAGGAATTTTACTTGATTATAGCTCTTTACATACAAAAACAGGATTTAACGGCAAACAATCAAAAATAATTGATCTAATGCTTATAAAATACAAAAACTACAATCTTTCAACTTACATTGTAGAAGATATTTATACAACCTCTCGCTTCAATTCTCGATATTATCCTTACAGAATTGCATATTACATGGATTATGGCTATTTTTCTTATACACTATCTAATTCTCAGATTGGCATAGTACTCAACCATATCTGTTATAATACTTTTGATAAACAGATCTACAGTATCAATGATGAATTGCGATGGTATGGTATAGGTATTAAATGGCAGAGCACTGGTATGCAAATTGGCTATAAGGATAGTTTATTAGATCATAATTCATCAATTTTCAATTTAAATACTATTAATTATTATTTTTATTTAGGCTATCCATTTTTTAGTAAAAATCCCACATACAAATATATGAGCAGCTGCATAGTACGTTTTGACATTCCATTGTTGTTATATGCAACTCCATATATTATGACTCAGCTTAATGGCCTCATGTATCAAGATAATACAATAGCCATTGACCGGTCTGTTGAGATAGGCTTAAGATTAACGTTTTCACATATTACCATTACTCCATACTGGTATTATGGATATATTAATGATAGTATATACCCTAATATCTCAGACACGCAGTTTGCAATTGGCTGTAAAGCCGAATCTTTGATTGGATATGATAATAGCAGAGGTGACAATGTTTTTCTATTTTACAGTGATAATGCAATGTCAATGCACTTTATTGCCGGATATGGAAAAAATCTAAACAGCAAATTTTATAATTTCACCACAGATCTGGGATTATCATTACAAACACAAATATTTGATAAAAATACTCTTTATTTTGCATCTTATCTTAACCACAGTTCACGATCACAGGCAACAGCATTATATCCTCGATTTATTAACATCCTGCTTGAGTCTGGCTATTATCAATCTATAACCCAATATTATTATGCTCATATTTTATATCAACATTACCGCCGCCATGATGGCAATGAATATAGAGGCCAGACTGAAAATTATCATGCAGTTGGGATATCACTGAAACATGGATATTTGGATAACTGTAATGCAACCATATCAACTGGTTATAACAATTATTGTAAACCCAATACCGTTGATTATGAATTAGGAGCATTATATATTGTTGCAAAACAAAATTATCCCTATTCTTTTATTATAAATCCTTCTTTATATTATTATTGTAACATGATGGCCAATACGATACCATATACAGGAATAACATTATTGTTATATGCAGGAAGGGAATACAACTATGAGTATAGCATTGAATCTGGTGTAATCTTTGATACATATATTCCATTAATAATATATTATTCCTTTAAGCGTGATATTGACATTGATATTGTATGTGGAGGATATGATTTTTATCATATAATTGGAATAAGATTAAAATTGTAACATTTATATTTTTTAAGTAAATAATACTTGATTTTTTTATCGATACATAGTACGCATTTAACACCTCACTGCCAAAGGCGTGATGGTAATCAAACCACAACTATTGTAAGGAGAAAAAACATGAAGGGAAATCCAAAATTAATTGAAACATTGAATTCACTTCTGGCTGATGAACTAACAGCAATCAATCAATACATGGTGCATTCTGAAATGTGTGACAACTGGGGCTACGAAAAGCTTCATAAGCACTTTGAAAAAAGAGCTATTGATGAAATGAAGCATGCTGAAAAATTAATTGGCAGAATTTTATTTTTAGAAGGGATACCGATAGTAACTAATTTAAAAAAGATTTTGATTGGTGCAGATGTTCCAAAACAGCTGGAATATGACCATAAAGCAGAGGAAGAAGCAATAAAAGCATATAATGACGCAATAGTGCTTGCTGGCGAAGTTAAAGATTTTGCTACTCGTGAATTGCTTGAAAGCATATTAAAAGATGAGGATATGCATATTGACGAAATTGAAGAACTGCAAGATCAGATAAATCAGATGTCGCTGCAGATTTTCTTAACAACGCAGGTTAAGGAATAACTGTATACACCATACTGCGCTGCTTTCTATACTGCAGCGCAGTTTTTTATTTTTTCTTCTTTCGCTTTTTTACTGAAAATCCAAATTTACCAATTTGTTTATCAACTATACAATAAAATCCATGATTATAACACAAAAGCCCTGCCCTTTCCAGATGTAAAGCACCTCTTTTATCAAGCAGCGAATCATCAACATGTACTACAACAATTTTTCCAATGAACTGGTAATGGCTTCCTAAATGAATAATCTTTAACACTTTGCATTCAATGGATACAGGGCATTGCTCAATTAACGGTGCTTTTACTTTTTTAGCCGGCAGTTTATTAAGATGAGCTATCGCAAACTTATCAACATCTTTGCCTGAACGCACGCCACAAAAATCAACTGCTTTTACCAATCTTTTATCTGGAATATTAACTACAAATTCTTTTGATTCATGTATTAACGTAAATGAATACCGTTCTGGCCGCAATGAAATGCTTATCATTGGCGGTTCAGTGCATACCGTCCCAACCCATGAAACAGTACACACGTTATCTATACCATTATGATGTGAAGTTACCAATACTGCTGGCACTGGATACAGCATTGTACCGGGTTTCCATGCTACTTTTCCCATTGTATGTTTCCTTATAGCAATGTGCCTTTCAATATTAGATATGCAATATTAAAATATATTATTAATCCTGATACATCAACCAGAGTTGCTACAAACGGAGCTGAAGATGTTGCAGGGTCAAGGCCCAATTTCCTCAATAAAAAAGGTAACATGGAACCCATCAGAGTGCCCCACATTACAACACCAACGAGCGAGAACGACACTGATAAAGCCACTTTCAGCCAGTGCTCGCCATACATGCCAAATAATTTTTGCCAGATACTTATACGCAAAAAACCAATGGATGCAAGAATTGAACCCAGCAAAAATCCTGATTGAATTTCACGTATTAATACTCTCCACCAGTCGCGCAATGTTATCTCACCAATAGCCATTGCACGGATAACCAGCGTAGCAGCTTGAGATCCTGAATTACCACCACTTGATATAATGAGCGGAACAAATAACGCTAATACCACAGCACGTGCTATCTCTTCTTCAAAATATCCCATGGCTGTGGCAGTTAACATTTCACCTAAAAATAAAAATACTAGCCATGAAGCACGCTTTTTTGTCAATCGCAGCAATGGCTCATCTATATATGGCTCTTCAAGCACTTCCACAGCAGCCATTTTATGAATATCTTCGGTTACTTCTTCTTCTTCAACGTCAAGTACATCGTCAATTGTAACTATACCCAAAAGGATTCCTTCGTTATCTACAACTGGCAATGCATAGTGGTCATATTTTTTAAACACCTGAATTGCAGTTTCCTGATCATCATAAGCATTGAGGCTAATATATTTATGATCCATTAATGTTTTTATTCGCCGTGTAGGTTGAGATAACAATATCTGCCGTATTTTAATATCGTCGATTAATTTACCTTCGTCATCAACAACATAAATCATGTTGAGTGTTTCGCTGTCTTTTCCATATTTACGTATATAATGTAAAACCTGAGCGACAGTCATGTTTTCTTTGACTGCAATGAAGTCAGTTGTCATTAAACGGCCAACACTGTTCTCAGGATAGCCAAGCAAGCTCATAGCTGTAATTCGCTCTTCTCGGGACATCAATGCCAGCATTTGCCGTAGAATATCAGCTGGCAATTCCTCAAAGAGCGCAGTACG
>JAOAIH010000093.1:4232-9873 GCA_026414805.1 Spirochaetota bacterium
AGATGTGATTGCACTTCAAAATCTAAATATTCAAATGTTTCAGCCTGCAATTGTTTAGGCAACAACCTGAAAATGATAACCTGCTCTTCCTCGGGCAATTCACTAATAAGCTCAGCTAAATCTGCAGGTGCCCATTCACTGAAGACCTCTTTCAATACACTAAACTCTCTTTTTTCAATTAATTCTTTTATTTCAGGCTGAAGTAATGGTGCAATCATCATGGCATGCCTCTGAATATATCTAGATAATATATAGTGTAATAGTGCACAGAATTATCGATAAATATTTTGGGGTATGCACTATTAAATATTTTCGATAGATTTTATACAGGAATAAATATTATCAATTATAAAATAAAAAAGAATAACAATTAATTGTACTAAAACTATTGTATCAGCTATATTTTAATTCTCAAATAAAATATCTGTTTTACGTTTTGTTATTCACCTATGTTTTATCATTTAATATAACAATGAAAGTAAAGCAATACATTTTTTTGCTTACAAGAATTTTATTAGTTTTCCAAACATTAGTACTTTTAATTAATAGCTATTTTTTTCAATATTCATTTAGAAATATATGCCGGCCAAAAACCCAAACTAATGAATCATATCCTGATTCATTCATTACTATTTTTAATTTTATTATTGACTTGTTCATAATTTTAAGATATTAAAAAATGCAAATATATGATTCACAAATCTTTTATATTAAAAGGATTTTAATATGAAAAAGTTATTAGCTGATTTATAATTAGCTGTTTCTATAGTTATTTCTGGTGTGTACACAGAGTCTATGGCAAAGAAAGAAACTTCAGAAAAGAAAACCGAGGTAAAAGTCAAAAAGGAAAAGAGTCAATCACAAGAAAAGAAGGAAAAAGAAACTAAAGTAAAGAAAGAGAAAAAAGAAGAAAAGTCTGAAAGTAAAGCAAAAAAGGAGTCCAAAGATAAGGAAACCCAGAAAAAAGAATCTGAAGATAAAGTAAAAAGTAAAAAGGATCAAAAGTCAGAAAAAGAAAAGAAATCAGATGAAAAAACTAAATATAAACATAAAGAAGCTAAAGAAAATGAGTCAAAAACAGAAAAGAAAGAAAAAAAGATTCAATACAACGAAAAAGAAGATAAATGGGGAGGAAAGGTTATTGGTAAAGATAGCAAAGGAAGAACTATCTATGAAGGACCACGAGGTGGTCATTATTATATAAACGAACATGGTAATAAAACATATATTAAAAAAGATAAAGAATAATATGACTTCAAAGATACCCGGTAATCATTCCGGGTATCTTTTTGTTTTTATAGTGTCTTTTATATATATTATATAATATTATTTTAACTTAAATAAACTCTTTAGATTATCAACCAGATCTGATGGCAACACTACAACATGGCTGCTTTGGGATTCTCCCAGTTTTATCAACCCTTTCACATATTCCATGCCCAGAAGATAAAGCAGCGGATCACCGCCTGTGCTTTTTAGAGATTTTGCTACATACTCAATAGCATTTGCTTCAGCCTGAGCCAATCGTTCCCGTGCTTCAGCATCACGTTGCGCCGCCTCTTTACGAGCTTCTGCTTCCAATATCTGTGCTCTTTTAAAACCTTCAGCTTTTCTTTCCTGTGCTTCCTTCTGTGCTTCGGCTTCAAGAACTGTCGCGCGGCGTTCACGCTCTGCTTTCATTTGCAGCGCCATAGCCTGCTGCAAATCCTGTGGTGGTACAATATCCTTGATTTCAACACGCGTTATTTTAGTACCCCACGAATCTGTAGCTTGATCAAGAATAGTTAACAGTTCGGCATTAATTTTATCACGTGATGATAATGACTGGTCAAGAGTCATTTTTCCCATAATAGAACGCAGGGTGGTAAGAGCAAGATTTGAGATAGCCATCTGCAAATTTTCTATACCATAAAACGCTTTATATGGATCCAGTATTTTATAGAACACAACTCCATCAACTTTGACTGTTGCATTATCTTCGGTTATTATTCCCTGTGGTGGCAAATCAAGAACCTGTTCACGAATATCAATTTTTGCTGCTACCCGTGAGAAAAGTGGGTTAATAAGATTTAATCCAGGTGTAAGTGTTGCAGCATATTTGCCAAAACGCTCCACCAGCCAGTTTTCGGCTTGTGGCACAATTCTCACGCCTTTGTAAATAAGAATCACCACAAGAATGGCTATAGCTACTATTAAACCAGACATAAAAACCTCCATAAAATATATTATTTTGCCTTTTTAACTACCAGTTTTATTCCATCGGCACCTTCTACAACTATTTGTTCATCTTTACAAATTATTTCATTTGACTGAGCTTTCCATAATGTAACTCCATGAAAAGGTTCAAACAATTCTACTTGGCCAATTTGTGGAGGGATAATATCCTGAACACACTTTCCCTTTTTACCTGCCAGTGTAACATCAAGCACATCATCAGCTGTTTTAAATTTTACTTTATTTTTTAAATAACCAAACCATAATGCCAAAAACGCACCTGATGAAATAAAAAAGCAGAACCATTGTGATATTTCAGATTGTAAAATTCCACTATATACCAGTGCAGCTGTAATTAGAGATCCAATTCCAAACCAGAATATAATAAAACCAGGCATTATAATTTCAATTGCCATCAAAATAATACCAATTGCAAGCCATGCAACAGGTGATAGCGTCATACATTTACCCTCTATTAAACTTGTTTTTAGTTATATATTTATTTATATCTATAACCTTTATGGAATATATCGTCAATCATAAAAAAATTAATATTGCACATATCAATTATCATGATATACTGCTTCACATACCAATTAAGGAGGTCTTATGCAAAAACATTTTTTATTATTTCTATCATTATTTGCGATAGCATCTTTAATAAGTTGTGGCACTTCATCTGGCAAGTACAGTGATGTTCGTTCACTTATGGAAGAATCAATTGCTGCGCAGGAGAATTTAATCAAAGATTTTGATGCAGCTACAAATGCTAGTGAAGTTGCAAAAGCTATTAATTCCTATGCTGATGCAATTGAAACATTGCAGCCAAAAATTAAGAAGTTGCAAGCAAAATACCCCGAGCTTAATGACCCAAATGCTCAAATGCCAAAAGAACTGCTTGATCTTGAACAGAAGCAGGCCGCAATAAGTCAAAAGATTGCAACTAGCATGATGGAAAAAATGCCAAAATATGCAACTGACAAAGAAGTTATGAAAGCTTCAATGCGCCTTGCAAAATTAAGCCAGATGTAGGTTAATACTCAGGCAGGGATTAATTCTCTGCCTGAGTATAACATTCAAAAGACAATTAACCAGTTACTATCGCTTATATTAAAATTTTTAACTGATATTCTTGTGGTATATCTACCCTAGTACAGTCATTGGCGTAGGTACGTTCCGGAAGAATTATCAAAGTATTAACTGTGGAATGCAGTGAAAATGGTGCATGATGCCATACTCCTGCTTTCAATACTACTAATGTATACTGTGGCACCACAAATACTTGTATATCATTATACGGATACACATTGTTTTGTGTTGCGGGAGCAACATGAATCAAAATATCCCCATCAAGCGGCAAAATTCCTTCATAACAGGAGCTGTGACATTCAATTTTCTGAATAATAAAATCTCGCTTTTCAACCTGGCAAATTGAAAATGATAGATTCATCATACTGTGTATTGGAATTTGTAAAATATCTCTATAAAACTTTACCGGTGATGCACCAAAATGAATTGAATCAGGATTTTGCATCTTTGCAAAATATCCATAAGGGAAAAAATCGTCAGTTGTAAGTTGTAAAGGTTTTATTGTTCTCATAACCTGCATACCATATAAATTAATAATGTAATTAAGTGTTGCTTACTCCAATTGGCAACTGGTTGCATTATCACTCAATTTTAGCTCTCTCACTGCTTTTATTAATGCCCCCCTGCTGCCAACCACATACAGCACATCATCGCTTTCAATACTATCATCAGCACCTGGATTTGTAATAACAGAATCCCCACGCTTGATTGCAACAACTGAAAATTTATGAACTTTTCGAAGTTGCATCTGACCAATTGTTTTCCCAACAACTGGCGAACCTGGGCATACTCGTATTGCTTGCATGTCAATTTCTGCAATTGGCAAATCCCTATAGATATCCACATGTAATTTTCTTAGCATTGCATACCCTTTGGCACGTATGGATTCAATCATAGCTTCAATATCACTACGCGGAACCCTATAATACTGTAATACTCTTGCAAAAATTTCTATGGATGTTTCATATTCTTCAGGGATGACCTCATTAGCACCTAATTCCATCAGTTCCTTCATATCCCCTACAAATCGTGTACGCACAATAATATGAATATGTGGATTGATGCGTCGAGCCAGTGCAATTATTCTTTTTATAGCACTTCTATCAGCTATTGCTATCACCAAAACCCGTGCAGAAACAATATTCACCTGATATAACAAATCCTCCTGTGAAGCATCTCCGTATATAATATTCTCTCCTTCTTTTTTTTCTTTTTTTACCGTTTCAGGATTCATTTCAACAATGATATATGGAATCTTTATATTTTTAGCAGCAATAGCAACATTCCTGCCATTTATTCCATATCCAACAATGATTATATGGTCTTTTAATGGATGCACTTGTGAACTCTCACTATGTGCAAAACCATACAACACCATTTTAGGAACTGGCAATTTTGTAATAACATCAGCAAAAACCTGAGAATATTTCATTAAGAAGGGACTCAGAACCATTGTTGCCATACTTACTGATAGTACCATCTGGTATTCACCCTGTGTCAATAATGAATACATCATTCCTATCTGTACCAGGATAAACGAAAATTCTCCAATTTGCGCCAGTGATAATCCTGCCAATGCAGCTGTTTTAAGAGGATATCCAATCATCAATATTGCTACTATCACAATCAACAGCTTGATGATGATTATTCCCAGTGACAACCCTGTAATATATACTGCATTTGGCAGTATAAGAAATGGATTCAGTAACATCCCTATCGAAATGAAAAAAAAGCTACTAAATAAATCTCTAAATGGGATAAAAGAACTTATGGTCTGACCACTATACTCTGATTCAGATATAATTATTCCGGCTAAAAATGCACCCAACTCAATTGACAACCCAATTGCATACGTAGCAAGAGTAACACCCAAGCATAATGCTACAACACTTATCATGAATAATTCTCTGTTTCTAGTGCGTGTAATCTCATACAGAAACTTTGGTATTATATACTTTGCAGCAATAAACACAACGATGATAACAGCAACACTTTTTGCCAGTAACAATAGCAGTGTGTAGCTTACAGAATTATCTGATTTGTTTGCAAGGAGAGGTATTAAAAGCATCAAAACTACTGTAGCTATATCCTGAACCAATGCTATTGCCAAGGATATTCTTCCAGAGGGGCTATCGGACAGGGCAAACTCCTGAAGCATTTTTAACACAATAGCGGTACTGCTCAAAGCAACCACAAAGCCAAAAAAAAATGATTTTGCTGCATTAAACCATAATAGCATTACACAAGCAACAACACCAATAGTTATCACAACCTGCAATAATCCTGCAAAAATAGCTTGCCGCAAAGATGCAATTTCGGCAAACGACAATTCAAGACC
>JAOAIH010000094.1 GCA_026414805.1 Spirochaetota bacterium
CTCACAGTTGGGGCATATGTGTGTGACCATTAAACTGGAACTTAACGGCCATTGTATTGAGACTGCTTCAAAGGAAAAATTACAGCAGCTACTAGGCATAGAAGAAGATTATTCAAAAGGAAGCATTGTTGTAATTAAAGGTTATAAATAAAAAAATTATTTGACGAACATAACAGTGTTATTTGAATGTTACTATTATTTGTCATTTTATTATAATGGAGGGGAAAAAATGGAAGATATTTATACAGCATTGCAAAAACGTTTGGACATGTATTCATTGGGCTTTCCTGAAACACAGTCAAAAATTGAGATAACAATATTAAAGAAACTTTTTTCAGAAGATGATGCAAAACTTTTCTTAGAGCTATCGCCAATGCTTGAAACTGCTGAAAGCATAGCTGCCCGAACTGGCCGTAAAGTTAATGAATTAGCAACGCATTTAGAAGATATGGTAAAACGTGGTTTGCTTTTTAAAAAAACTAAGGATGGTGTTGCAAAATACGGCGCAATTCCTTTCATACATGGAGTTTTTGAATTTCAGGTAAAACGACTGAGCAAAGACCTTGCGTTACTTTTAGAACAATACTATGAAGAAGGATTGTCATATGCAGTAGGTAAAAGTACAAACATGTTCTTGCGTCCGGTGCCAGTAAATGAATCCATTGAAACAAAAAGCACCGTTGCCCCTTTTGAAGATGCAGCATCAATTATACGTCAGGCTTCAGTAATAGCGGTTGCAGATTGTATATGCCGTAAAGAAAAAAAGATAATAGGCAAAGGCTGCGATAAACCCATGGAAACCTGTCTTATGTTTGGTTCCATGGCTGAGTATTACATTGAAAACAATTTAGGAAGAAAAATTAGTGCAGATGAGGCCATAGATATTGTTAAAAAAGCCCAAAAGCTTGGGATGGTAACCCAACCCGGTACCGCTCAAAATCCTGCTGGCATGTGCAGTTGCTGTGGTGATTGTTGTGCAGTACTATTATCAATTAAACGATTTCCAAAGCCTGCTGAAATGGTTTTTTCAAATTACTATGCACAGAGCAATGACAATTGTACAGCTTGTGGCAATTGTGTTGACATGTGCCAAATGGAAGCAATTGAAATTACCGACATAGCCAACGTTAACAAAAACCGCTGTATTGGCTGTGGATTATGTGTAATAGCATGTCCTAACGACGCAATCAAACTGGTACAAAAATCCAGCGAAAAGAAAATACCACCAAAAACTAGTGGCGAACAGATGATGGAAATGGCAAAACAACGGGGAATTCTTAAATAAACTATTTATCTAAGTACATAAAATGTATAATTGATTATATAAATTATTCATTGATTATATAAATTATTCTTTGAACACTTTCAAAGCTGTGTAATTTATATTTGTTATATTTTTTAAGTATAACTATCATTGTTGACTTTTATTTATTATGTCATTAACATATCATTATAATGACATATCATGTAATGTATATTAATGCTATATATAAAATACACTGATTTTAAAAATAAATCAAAAGATTACATTGATAGGGTTGAGGAAGGTCAAGATTTTATTATTATACGCAAAGGCAAGCCTGTTGCACGATTAATGCCAATTGATATCAATAAATCACATAGATGGAAACCTAATATAAAAAAAATCTCACTAAAAACAAAAACTACTCTTGATTATATTCAGGAAGAACGCAATAGTTAATGAACCAGAATCTATTCTTTGATACACCAGCATTAATAAAACGATATATTGATGAAAACGGCTCTCAGCAAGTAGATTATTAATTTGCAAATGCTATTTTCGTTTCTGTTATCACAGAATTAGAGACATATTAAACATTGCGACTAATATTCAACGATGGACTAATTACAAAAAAAATTATACGCCAAATTGATAAAGATTTACAATATTTCACAATTATTGATATTAATGAATCAATACTCATAATTGATAAAAGTATGTCACTCAACTGCTATGACAACTTCTTTGCAACATTGTGGTCTTCAACTTTAGTTTTCAACAACGTCAAATACGGTACCACAACATCATTTTTAAAACTGCCAGTACCATCATAAGTTATGCTGACAACCGGCACACCTGTAACCTCATAAATTCTCTGTGCCATTGCTTCAGTGATAAGCGACGGACAGCAGAATGCAGGGCTTGTCTGCACAAATAGCTGAATATCGGGGTAATGCTGCAATAGTGCAAAGATCTTAATGAGATTGTCAAACGACTCGCCTGTATGATGCATGGTCACACCAAACTGTGACAGAACTTTCTCAAAATCAACAGTATATACTGGATTTGGTTCATTGAGTAGTGTTTCAAAATAGCTGTAGTATTTCTTTTCCATAAGTTCAACAGCTGTTAGTAATGTTTTGCCAGTAACTATCGCCCCGTACTTTCCTTCCCTGAACCATTTTTTAAAGTAAGGATTTGCAATCATCTTTGCATAGTAATTATATGGTGTTGTGATAACCTCACCACCATGCGTTTCAATAAACTTAATCAAATTTTGATTCATCACATCATTGTCACGAACATACAAGTCGCCAAATATTGCTACTTTGGGGCGAAAGTTGCGTTTTACTTTGATAGCTTGAAAGCGTTTAACCATATTGCTCAAAGCTTGTGACCATTCAATTTCATCTTTGAATGCCAATTCAAATTCCTGCATTGTTTGTTCTAAAGCCTGGTCAACCAAACCCTTATTGACCTCATATGGCCTATAGTGACAACCTACTCTTCGCAGCAGTCCACTGAACATAAATGCAAAATAGGTGTAAATAGCTGCTTTAACCGAAACTTCTCTGAATGATATATCCCCAACAAATACTTTAGTATGTTCAAATCCTTTGCCATAGCTATCGAATATAGTTTTGATAAAATATGGATACATTCGTATATTACATGATATTTCTGAATTTGCCATCCACAGAATAGTGTGTGCAGGATTTAGATTATTCTTTTCAACATAATCGATATATTCATAGGCTATGATATTAAGTGGTATACACTGGCCAGTATTTGTGCGTGTACCTTTTGCTATCATAGCATCATCTTCATACAGGATGTGTGCATCAATGCCCTCGCGTTGCAGGTTAGCTTTCAGCAAGCGCGCTGCCATTATATCCCAATTTGGCAAAAGTACTGTTTTTCCTTTTAGTGATTCGCGAGTTACTGATGGAACAACCGTTACATCAGTTGTTTGTATCCTTGATGATGCATAATGATTGGTAAACGAACGGATAGCTGCCTCAATACGAGTTTGGTATCCTACCGTTGAATCGTGCTCATCAAGCTGTAAGATAAGGTATGGCTTACCTGCCTTATCCATTATGCGCTTGAAGTACTCCATCACAAATGAATCAGGCGCACATTTAAACGATGTCAACAGCACCGGATACATGCCTTGTGTTTTTGATATTACATACGCTGTTTCAATAATCTTTGAAGCATAATGCCAGTGAAATGCCTTGAGTAAATCTTGTATTTCATCAACATCATCTGTGGCATCAATCATATCCTGATACAATACAGGCACACCACAATTTACAAAAATTGAAGGTATTGACTTATTCATTGATTGTAGAAGCACATTATATGGCCTCCCAAGCAAAACCACTGCTATACCTTTATGGGATTGCATAAATTGCTTTCCTGCTTCTAAAATTTTCTTTTTCTTTTCTTTATGTTCAGTGTGTGCCTGTTCAAACGCTATCATAACATCAATATAGTTTACATCTGGTTTTATTGCTTTGCATGCTTTATACAATGCAATACGGCTTTGTAATGGCTCAATTTCATAATTTAAAATTGGCGATAGTAACTGTGCATTACCCTTATGTATAATCTTGCCTAATGAAGGTGCAAACTGTGTATAATAGCAGTACTGACGACGAGCACCCCAAGGAGCATCTTTTTCTAAATAAAATGGTGCGAAAATAAACTCACATTTATCAGCCAGATAGGTTATATGACCATGAAACGCAGCCATAGGGGCGCAGAACTCTGCCTGAGCAAGTCGTTTACCTGCAGATACAGGATCATCATAGTCTACACTGGTGGTAACACGAATTCCCAATCGATTAAAAAAATCAATCCACAAGTCAAGCTCATCAACGAGATGCAATGCTGCAGGTACACCCACTGTAGCTGTTTTTTGTGTTGTTTTCAAAGATACAATTTTCTTTCGTTCTTTAGTAAAATCAAATATACCTTTTGTTTTATTCACATACCGTTTATAGTGATAATCTCTACCACATAAGAAACCAAACGCTACAATGTCATTATCTATAGTAGCCACTTTAAGTTTACAGTGGTTTGTACACAGTGTACAAACTTCATTTCTGATAGGTATATCTTTCTTATACAGGTCAATTCCACGGAATTTTGTCTTTCCTTTTAATGTTTCCATTACTTCTAGTGCACAACCCAGCGCACCAGTTAAGTGACAGTACTTTGACACAAAGATTGGTTTCTGCAATCGCTGTTCAAAAGCCGCTACCAGTGCTTTGTTTTTTGCCGTTGCACCCTGGAAGCATACTACGTTGCCAATTTTGGCCTCTCCTGAAACCTTTGATAAATAATTTTCTACTACTGAATGCAGAACAGTTGCTAAAAGCTCTTCAGTTGAATACCCTTTGCTCATCAGGTAATTAATATCTCTCTCCATAAATACGGTGCAGCGGTCGCTGGCAAGTGGTGACCTTTTACCCAATGCCCTACCAGCATATTCAGTTAAAGTACACCCTAATTTATATGCCTGCTCTTCAATAAAGCTTCCTGTACCGGCAGCACACACATTGTTCATCTGCGAGAACACTACATTACCATTTTTTATCATGGTAAACTTTGAATCCTGCCCACCTATTTCTATGATGGTATCAACCTCAGGATTCAACGCAACAGCTGCCTTTGCGTGAGCTGAAATTTCATCAAGTATTACATCAGCACCAATGAGCGTTCCTATGAACTTTCGCCCCGAACCTGTTGTTGCAGCCCCCTTAATTGTGAGTTCTACACTGTTACGCTTTACATAATCATCAAGCGCCTCAAATAATGACTGCACAGCTTCAAATGGCTTACCGGCAGTTCGTGTATAAAAACCTGCTAATATATTTCCGGAGCTATCGGTTACCGCCATTTTTGTGCTGGTGGAACCTATATCAATACCAATAAAACATTCAGCATGCAAAGCAAACGTTGAATAAATATCCACTTCAACATCGTGCTTTGAATGATAGACGTATGATTCAATGCCACAAAAATCAGGATACTGGCTTATAATAAGATCAAGCGGTTTATAGTGATATTCCTTTTTATTTTGTTCATCATTAAATGTTAGCAAAATACCATCATCAGCATTTGAAACCGCCCACAATGCTGCACCTATACTGCCATACAGGTGCGATAACTCCGGTACAATGATTGAAGTACCAAGAATTGACTCTAGATGCCTTATAACAGCTTTATTCAACGAAACCCCACCAACCACAGCCACTGGTTCAACAGGCGCGGTGCCGGAAAATAGCGTATCAGCAATGTTGCGTGCAAGGCCATAACATAAGCCATCGGCAATTTCATACACCGTATAGCCTTCCTGTTGCACATGAATAAGGTCAGTTTTTGCAAAAACTGCGCAACGAGAAGCAATTTTTGGCATATCTCCCACATTTTTTATTGCTAGCTGTGAAAGGTGATCTGATCCAGCAAGCTGCAAGCGTCGTGCTTGCTGGTCAAGAAATGCTCCTGTACCAGCAGCACAACTTGTATTGCCACGGTACTGAACATAATTACCATTTTCGTCAAATTCAATAACGCCAAATTTTTCGCCACCAATTATGATAAGAGTACGTATATGAGGAATATATTCTTTTGCTGCTTGAACATATGCAACCTGCGTATTGAGTAAAGCAGCATTAATAATCTTAGGTGTTGAAGAAGTGATAGCAATACCATGAACCTTTGTGATTTTCTGAGCATCAAAATACTGTTGAACTAGTTCTTTTATTTTTCCATGATGATACCCATAATAGATATCCCTTATATTTTTATGTTCATCCATAATAACAATTGAAAGCGTAGTAGAACCGGCATCAACTCCTGCAAATAACTTTACCATATCTTGCGATTGAGTATCCATAGTATCCACCTCTTCATTTGTATGACAATATTAAATATGACATATATTTGTTTTGTGTTTATTTAGATAATTATACACTAGGGGATAAAATAATCAATAAAAAATTAAAAAAAAGCATGGGATATCTCCATGCTTTTTTTCTTAAATTTACTTTTTGTATATTATTTATAATACTTCCCAAACTGAAGCTTCCTCAATAGTGGAGCAACTATCCCACCTAAATAACGAAGAGCGATATAGTTAAATTTTAAATCAATAAGCTCTATCAGGTTGCCGTCCATATCCTGCATAAAAACCCATTCATTAGGACCTGTTTTTTGGGGTTCACAAAGAAATGTGACACCTTTTTCTTTGAGCTTTGTATACCATTTTTTTACATTTTTAACATCAAGCGTTATGTGTGTTAATCCAATCTTATTCCAGCATACTTTATCAGATTCAATAGCAGGACTAAATTCAAATATTTCAAGTACTGCACCACCCGGAGTGCGTAAAAACCCCAAGCGTAGTTTAGTATTCTTTAATCCGTACAGGCTATATAAGGCTTCTACTTGTTTTTCATCCATCGTTTCTTCTGCAACTAGAGGAAACCTGAACACATCCCAGTACCATTTCACTGCTCTCTCAAAATTGCTAACAGTTATTCCAACATGACTTAATGACTTTACTTTCATGTTACCTCCAGAATTGTATGTATTTTAACTATTACTGTAGGAATTGTTTTGATATAGTTTTTGTGTACATATCACAGACATTTTATTATAAAATAAGCCAATTTCAATATAATGTTTCTCTCTACTGTGTCACACTTATTCATGTAAGCAATGACACATTTATATCAAAATAACATCTTAAACAACCCCAGCATGACAATCCATGTATGCTGTATGACTCATAAAAATTTGGACAATGCTATGAAGCCAATTGCCCAACAATATTCATGAATGAACCCATTTCTTTGCCATACTCCGGTGAACCCTCAATCACCAAAATTCGGTTGATTGATGCTTCTATCATGTCGGTTGTCTGCAGTAAAATCCCCAGAGCACCATCAACGCTGTCAAATTTAAATTCAACAAACGGTTTGGAACGGGTATATTTGCCCCTCCCAGCTTTTGAATTACCTGCTTTCATTCTGAGATACGAAGCTATATCAGTACCTGTTACTGACCATGCAAATGTCCTGTCAGGGCTTTTTTTACAAAATTTTGAAATTTCTGGATGTCCAGCTTTGTTGAGCTGACTTATTCCAAGCGGCAGTAAATAGAGCATTAACCGTACCATAAGCTCTCGATCTTCAGGCTTTTTTGGTGGAGTTTTGCGCCCAATAATCTTTAATGCCAGTAACAAATTTACAGCTTTAAGTAAAAGTTTTAATTTTGTTAATCCTTTGATTGAGGGTATTGCAGGTTTACCGGCAAAAAAAGCATTCATTGTTTTTACATCTTTAAAAGTAAACACAATATCTGGTTTTTCGTGGATGCCATATTTTACATCCAGTACACCATCAGTGAATTGTAAATATGCACCAATATCCCCTGCTTCATCCTTTGCCACAAATTGTACTACGCCGTTAAGTCCTTTATATTTAGCAGCCATTTTTGGCCTGTATTCTAGAATAACTTTTGTAAGTGGTAATGCCGCTTTTAGAAAAATTGTTGATGCAAACAATTCATTCTGGGTTGCCATATTACACCTCGTCTTCCCAGTCTTCGGTTTGTTCAAAATCTTTGCCCATTATCTGGCGTACCTTCTCAATTATCTTATTCTGGTCAAATCCATAGTAGTTCTGCAAATCTTCGGGCAGCCCTATGATAGCATATTCATCCGGTATCCCAACTGACTCAAAGGCACAGGCTTTTCCGCTTTTTACTATCACTTCTGCAACTGCACTACCCAAACCGCCATAAATATTGTGATCCTCAAATGTTACTATACGGCGTGTTTCCAAAACCGCTTTTAAAATTGCTTCTTCATCAATTGGCTTAATAGTATGCATATTAAGAACGCGCACACTTAATCCATCTTCTTTCTCAAGGATTCCCGCAGCATGATACGCATTATACGCCGCAGCACCACAGGCAATGATCGTAATATCGGTACCATCTTTAAGCTGCACTGCTTTGCCTATCTGGAATCCATAATCTGACTTTTCATACAGGAATGGGTCAAAGCCACGGTTGATTCGTATATATACAGGGCCTTTGTGTTCATACGCAGCAATGACTGCATTTGCAGTTTCAATGCCATCTGCCGGAGCTATCACCACCATATTTGCAAAAGAACGCATTACTGCCAAATCTTCTGTACAGTGATGGGTGGTTCCCGCCTGTCCAAACGATGTACCTGCGTGCGTTGCAATAATCTTTACATTAAGCTTTGGATAGCATATATCAGTACGTACCTGCTCAGCAGCGCGTAGTGATGCAAAAACCGCAAATGTAGACACAAACGGTGTAAGCCCTGCTTTTGCAAGCCCAGCAGCCATCCCAAACATATTCTGCTCGGCAATACCCGCATTAAAGAATCTATCTGGAAATTTTGCTGCAAACTGTCCTATTTTTGTGGATTTAGCAAGATCAGCAGAAAGTCCAACAATATCGTTATGTTTTTCAGCAAGGTCACATAAAACCTTTCCGTAAATTTCAGCCGTTGACATATTTGCTGTGTCAACGATAGTATATGTTAATCCATCAGCAGCCATTGTGTTCCTCCTCATTTACATTTCACAGTAATGTTTATCAATACATGCTTTGGCAAGCTCAACCTTTTCACTGTCAAGGCCTCCATAATGCCATTCATATTTGTCTTCCATAAAGTCCACACATTTGCCTTTCACAGTGTGCGCAATAATGACTACAGGAGCTTTATCCTCTTTCTGGGCATATTCTATTGCATCGGCCAGTTGATTAAAGTCATGGCCATCTACTTCTTTTACAATCCATCCAAATGCTTTCCACTTATCAGCAAATGGTTCAAGACGCATAACTTCTTCAGTTGGCCCATCTATCATCATTCTGTTGCGGTCAATGATAGTAATTAAATTGGTGACTTTATAGTGAGCAGCAGCCATTGCAGCTTCCCACACCGAGCCTTCATCACATTCTCCATCACCCATTATACAATACGTGAGCCATGATTTACCGCGTAGCCGCGCGCCCAATGCCAATCCAACCGATATTGGTAATCCATGTCCCAGTGACCCGGTAGATACATCAACACCCGGCACCTTATTGCCATCCAGATGCATACCCAAAATTGAACCTGTGTGATTATACTCTTTCAAGAGCTCTTTAGGGAAATATCCTTTATCCGCCAGAATTGGCGCATACCCAACACCAGCATGACCTTTACTCAGCACTACACGGTCCCTATCATCCCACGTTGGATTTTTTGGGTCAATCCGTAAATACTTATAATAAAGAATGACCATAATTTCAGTAAAACTTAATGATCCCCCAATATGTCCACCACCTGCCCAGTACACAGTATCAATAGCTGT
>JAOAIH010000095.1 GCA_026414805.1 Spirochaetota bacterium
AGATGTGTATAAGAGACAGATACTATATTCATATATATGCAAAGCGCGCATCAGATGGTAAAGTTATACTCAATTCATTTCAAAAAATAGTAATTAAAAAATAATATATTGTGTACATATCCAATAAAATTTATTGCTTTTTTCCTCATTTCAACAGTATATTTATTAAATGAAAATAAATTATGGAAATATTAATTTATAATATGAATCGTTTAATAAAATATAGGGGCGATAGTTACTTAGTAGCAGTACTTTTATGTTGCATAATACCATTTGCCATACACTGTGGTGCTCAAGCACCCAGCGTAAACCCAAATCCAGTATACCAATACGTAACTCCTACCGACCCAGGAAGCTTATCCCCTCAGGTTATAGGAATATATCCAGAAGATGGAAGTACCAATATACCTGTTGATACGTCCATTGTTATTGTTTTTAACAAACCAATTGACACTTCTACCATAAATCCATCAACCATCACTATAACAACGGTTACTTCATTTACTGTTACCCCTGCACAGGATAACAGAGCCATTATTATAGACATAACCAATCCTGCTCAATTTGCCTATAATCAAATAATTGATATAACAGTAACAACCGCAGTAAGAGATAGCGATGGCAATCCACTCCTTACTAACTACACTTCACAATTCACCACTGGTATTAATGATTCTTCATACTTCTTGCCAAAAGTAGTAACAATATCCCGCTTTCCACAACCTGGTGCAACAAACGTTAGTCGCGATGTTGGATTTGTTGAAGTGACGTTCACCAAAGATATGGACTCTTCAACCTTAACAGTAGCAAATTTTGGTTTTAGTGGACCTGCATCATCAGTAACACAAATGAATCCTAAAACATATAGGCTCACAATTGATACCTTAAATTATAACACACTATATTCCGTAACACTATCAGGAAGCATTGAAGACAGTGATGGCAATTCTCTTGACTTAGATGGCAATCATACCTGGGCATTTACTACTGAACCTGATCCTGCTACAATTCCATTAGACATAAGCGCACTGTGGATAGATAGCGCTACCAGTGATAGCATCACCATACAGTTTGTTACAACAAAACCAGTCACCAAAAATCAATGTTATGCTGTTTATGATATAAATACCCCAGTTACAACGGGTGATACACACGTGCAAGAAGATACCAGTAGCGTTGTTACAACGCTTCACACAGTTACCATACCTTCATTATCATCACGAACACTCTATTATATCAGAGCAGGCATAGATACTAACGGAGCAACCCCCGTTGAAATTCTATCCACTCAGGAACTAAGCGTATATACAAATACAGATAACACAAATAATAGCGCATTAACAAATGCAAGCAATGACCAAAATGGGTTGATTGTTTTACAAACAAATACTGCATCATACGCTTTCTGGGTAAGTAATGAATTGGGAAATAGTGATATTTATGGCCAATTTTTTAATTCGTCAGGAAACACTAGTTGGGGAGCAAACGGCAGTGCTATAGTAAACCATACCAATACCCAAGAAGATATTGTTGCAATAACTGATGGTTTTACCGATGCTATAGTTTTGTACAGAGAAGGAAGCAACGTTTATGCAAAAATGGTGTTTGATAATTCAGGTTCTTTGGCTTTTCACTGGCCAGACCCGGCAAACGACGCAGGTGATCAAGGCATTGCAATAGCTACCATACAGGCAGGCTCTATCTACAGTGCCACTTTAGTTTTTGAACAGCCACAGATAATTGCAGAAGGAATTGCGGACATGCCCGATAATGGTGATGCCACAAATCTTTTGTACGATGCTGATACTGAATTTTCAATATACCCCTGGCTTACCAGTGGTGACTTGTTGCTTACCAATATTTCAATGCCAAATATTAACTGGAATTCTTATTCAATTGCAAATCAAAGTACTACACCTATAGACATATTTCAGTACGTGCTTAAAAGTAGCTATGGGGCAAATTTAACTTCATTTGATTTTTTTATTGCTGATTTTGATACTTCATTTAGCGGAACGGCCAATTCAGGAACAACCTCTACAGAAATTCGTTCGTCCACTGATGCAAATTTTTTGTTAGTAAATGCTGGTGATATCATTTATAATCTAACTAATGATGAATGGGGATTGGCTCAAGCCTCAGGCTCTTGGAATGGCAGTTACTATTTTATTCCAATTGATCGAACTCTTACCAATTTAAGTGATGGGGATACATACACAATATATACCAATCATTCCTCACTTCTTACATCAGAAGGCGTAACCAATCCTCTATGGGATAAAGATCCTTCTGTTCCATTTAATCCAGGAACAACCGTGCTTGCTGACGACATAGTTGTTAATGAAAACAATAATTCAACTAATGCAACCTATGCTCAGGTTGAAGCTGTCGATCTTTCAAAAGATACTAATTATGCATTGCGCCTTACAGGTGATATTATGAATAATGGCGATATTTATTCTATCATTAGAATGCCAGCAGGTGTTACTATACAGGGTGTTGGTTACAGTACAAGCGTTGCAAGCTTTACTGTAAACGATAGTAATGCAAATTTCACAGGATGGTCAGTTAATCCAGGTGACATTGTTTTTAATATTGATGCTAACATCTCGGCAATGGTCATTACTGTAAACAGTGCAACCCAGTTAACGCTTTCAGCTGATATATTTACCGCCACCAATCAAAAATATATAATATATACAAAGCGTGCATTCCTTGTAAGCTATATTGATACAAGCGATTATGTTATGGCAAAGGTATTCAACATTGCAGATGGTTCACTTTTATATTCTTTTGCTGTATGTACCGATGGTATAAATTCCAACCCTAAGGCAATATGTGATGAAGCTGGTAATGCAATAATCTTTTACGAAAAAGCAGGCAATATTTACGCAAAAAAGGTAACAGCAACGGGTCAATTATTTACAACCTGGGGAACAGATGCCGACCAAGCTTCAGATCCTGGACCCAGTATACTCACTGGCTATTCTATTGTGCAGATAGCTCCAGTTAAAAACACCGGTGGTACTGGCGATGTGTTTTTGCTAGCTAAAAATTCAGCAGGGAATCAATTCAGGCTTCTTAGAATAAATAGCAATAATGGGACAATTACATTTGACAGCGGAAATATTACCGGTTATAATCCCACAATGGTTATTGATGCAGTTACTGGCCAAATAAACACAGCTATTATAGCTTACAGAAACACTCATATCACTGGTGGAATAACTTACTACCACATTGAAGCACGAGCCTATGGTGGAACAACGTGGGGACCTATTGTAGTATCGTCTAATACTGCTGATTATAACTGTGTTCAACCTGTTATTACAATGGCTGATACTACCTCTGCAGCTGATAATTTTTACATAGCCTGGTTTGATGGAAGGCACTACGGCACCAATGGATATAGCATCTATATGCAAAGATATGATGCAACTCCAAGTGCCCAATGGGCTGCAAATGGAATTATTATATCCTTCCCAACATCATTTGGATATGATTATCCTCTCCTCTTACAATTACTGTATTATAACGATGGAAGTTCACCGTATGGTGCATTGCCTCTATGGTTAGACTATCGTGATTTTTCTTCCACTGCAACCAACATATATTATCAAAAAATTAGTGATGCTGGAATTTTCCAGTAAATTCATTAAAATCATCTTCACTCCATTTCCCTGTAATATCGCTTAAGTCTCTTATCTTTTTTGTAGTGTCATCAATGCCAAACCTGTTCAAGCGCACCCAGTATGTATGAATCAATAGAAAAGCATTGCTATATTTTCTGTATTATTTTTATTATGCCATCATGAACATCGTATTTGTACAACTTCCGCTACTTGATCACGGCTATAACTACATTGCTGGCAATATCCCCACTGCCCCTGCTACATTGCAGGCATTTTGTCTCAGTAACTATCGCCCAAACATTAAGGCCATACAATTACCGCAAACAATACAAAACTTTGGCTCTGACCCCCTGATTGTTGATACCATACTGCACCATAATCCAACCCATGTAGCTTTTACCTGCTATCTGTGGAATGTGGAACGATCTTGTGCCATAGCGCAAAAAATAAAGGCTCTGACCACAGTAACCATACTGTTTGGCGGTCCTGAAATACAGCTGCAATCCTATATCCTCAGGCAGCATCACCCTGAAGTAGATATGTTTATCATTGGCGAAGGGGAGTTTTTCTTTGACCACTATGTGCACAACACCCATACCCAATATCTTCATACCATCAATAGCAATGCTGTATTTATTCAGCCTGCCAGCTGTTTTGTGCCTTTAAAAAAGTTGGTTGAACCGTATACACTGGGATACCTGCAACCTATGTATGATGGAAGCCTCAGCGTGGAAGTAATTCGCGGGTGCCCGTTTACCTGCAATTACTGCCTGTATTCAAAAAATACTAGTAAGGTTAGAGCATTCCCTGCCGATACCTTGCAAGCAATTATCCACAAGGCAAAAAAAGACACCATTCAGGAAATATACCTGCTTGCACCAACGTTTAATCAATCAAACCATTTTGTAAGTTACTGTAACGCCCTCATAGAATCACATAACACCATACCACTGCATACTGAAATCAGAGCCGACCGCATCACAAAAGAAACAATAGCTCTGTTACAAAAGGGAGGTTTTCATAGCTTAGAGGTTGGCCTGCAAACAATGAATCAGGCCTGCCTTAATCACATTGGCCGAAAAACCAATGCACAAAAGGAGCTTGAAGGCATTGTGCGCCTTAAAGACGCTGGATTTAAGCTTCAGGTTGGTATTATACCCGGCCTTCCCACCGACACCCCTGAATCATTTATGAACACTATTGACAAACTTTTAGATTACGGGCTTAGCAACGAAATTGAACTGTACCCACTTATGGTTTTACCAGGAACAGCCCTGTATGATGAAGCACTGCAACAAGGCGCTACCTTTATGCATCACCCACCGTACTACTTTATTGAAGGATTCAATTTTTCACAAACTGATCTCCATGCAATAACACAGTATTTTGAAAATGTAACGGGTTTTGTATTCAATCCACCATTCATACCTTCATTTATTATGAATAAAAAAGGCACGCTTACCAGCAGTGTGCTAATCAATTGTAAAAAACATAAAACCTTGCCAGGTCATATTTTCAATGCCATGCAAACAAATCATTTCATTTTTTATATATTGTGCGATAGTTCATCGCAAATAGACCTTGCCTTGCAATCCATCCTTTCTCACTGTCAATTTCATACTATGCTGTATTCCGTTGTTTGTATATATAACGATATACTGGATGACAGCGCTATTGCACGCACCCTTCTAGCAGCCACAAAAGACACCTTTTATTATCACATGATGCACTTTCAGAACACATACGACAGATTACCAGTACGGATATTTCAGCTATTTGAAACGCTGGAAACATTTTTACGCGCACAGGAACACTATGCATGTATTAATCCCATACTACTTGTAAATCCTGAAAATTATACAATTATTTCACATAAGGAATTTGCCTATCCCTTCCCCATTGTTATTCAGAAGGGGTTTGCAAAGCACTGCATTGATTGGCTCAAACAACAGTACAGTGAAAGTATAGAACTGGTCAGCTTCCAGGATGAAGCCGACCAGAAATATGTGTATAAAAAGATAGGGATTACGTACAGTCAAATTACTTTTAAAACTAAATATATTTAGTTAGCTTTTTAATATTTTAATATAATCATTTTATTGAAATTATTACTAAATTTATAAATTTTTTTTATTATTAATTAAATATAATCTTATACCCAATTGCCATACTTGCACAATCTTCAAAATTTAGATAATCATTATCATCCCATAAATATGCTTTCATATAAGTATCAAGCATTGTTATCTCAATATAAAAACCATGTTTTAATTCCATCATTTTGCTTCTTCCTTCCATTTGTATACCAACACTTAACGCAATGTGTCTCCCAGTAGGGTTATAATACCTGTCAGGACAGTTAGTGGATTCCTCCCAGTATACATTTTTATCCATCACATAAAACATTGTCACCCCTAAATAAAGTGGTTTTATTAGATTATTATATGAAAAATCAAAGGTAAAAGGATATAATATGTTTTTCCAAGAAATGGTATGTATCACTTTACCTGTAACATTTGCAGGACAATATCCATAAAAAACAGTACTTTCCCAAATGTTATTGGAAGATAAAAAACCAACACCTATTGCTATAAATCCAATATATCCCCCTGTTTGTGCCGAAAAACAATCAGGAAAATACCATTGTTGTTCTTTAGGTTGTCCATGTGCAAAATTTTCATAAGCTAAAAAAAATAATAAACTTATAATCAAAATAGTGAATAGTATATTCCAATTATTTCTTAAAATGTACATGGCTCAACACTGAAATCGTGGGTATGATCATTATATTCTAATATGACATAAATACTGTTTTGTGGACTTCCAACATGGTAACGTGGGACGTTGTCAATTTGTTTCATACTATAAATGTGATCATGGGCATGGAAAACTAAATCAAAATAGCTTTTGACAATATTATTAAATGTGTCTACTTGTGTTTGATTAAACCTTTCTGATACTTGTGAACAATCAATATGAGCTAATAATATTTTATATGCTGCATTACTAGAAGAAGCAGTCTGCTCTAACCACGCCCAATCAGGTTCACCACTTTCCCAGTTGTTATTATTAAAACATATGAATTCAGTACCACGAAAAGTAAAATGAAAATTTAATGGTCCATACATCTTTTTATATATAGTTTCACCATTTCCAAGAAATTCATGATTCCCAACAATAACAATAAATGGATAATCTAATTTTGAAAATATTTCATACGCGATATTATATTCCCACAATAATCCAATATCAGTAATATCACCTAAAATAAATACAAAATCCAGATCTTTTTGCGCATTTAATATATTTATTGCTTTTTCGGTTTCAGTGTAGAAACGATGGGTATCAGCTATTAATGCAATTCGGTAATTATTAGATTTTGATTCCAGTGCCTTTATACGAGCAATGTTCTCTTTATTTAGATTTTCATAATCTACTTCCGTTGAATATGGAGAATATTCCAATCCAAGATAACAGCTTTGGAGTAAAATAATAACAACCAATATCAAGAAATAACGTACATATACTCTAAAATATTTTTGTAAAGTTACTACTTCCTCAAGATTATATGTAAACATATTTTTCATTTTTAAATTTATCTACTGTATCTCTTTTAATTGCAATACAAACATACTTATGCCAATACCTTTGAATTTTATTTTTAATGTATTGAGTTCCTCTGCAATGTTGTCTTTTATCTTATTATTTTCAAGAGCTATCATCATACAGTTATTCAAGCCTGGCCATACATGGGTGCCTAATTGTGGTTCTTTACTTCCTTCACCCTGCACATCAACAAATTTGGTATAGCCACTGGCATATTTTTTTGCTATCTCCACAACCTCATCATCAACGGCGTTGCTGTACACAACAAATAGCATTACCATAACTATCTCCTATGAATATTAAAATTACTTTTAACCCTCTGACTTTTAATACCTACGTTTTCTTGCCTCATACTTTTCACGCATATTTTCAAAAATCATATACATAACAGGAATGAATACAAGGGTAAAGATAAATGAAGTACTCATGCCGCCCATAACTGCTCGCCCAAGGGGTGCCGATAGCTCTGAGCCTTCTCCCAGTCCAAGAGCCATTGGTATCAATGACAGTATTGTAGTTAATGTTGTCATCATGATAGGTCGCAGTCGCTTGGTACCTGCTTCAACTAGTGCCTCACGTATGCCATACCCGCGTTTTCGCAAGATATCAGTATAATCAACAAGAACTATCGCATTATTCACTACAATACCAACAAGCATTATTATACCTAAAAATGTTATAACATTAAACGTTGTCCCTGTTAAAAACAAGAATATGGATACCCCAAAAATTACTGTTGGTACACTGAACATTACAATAAACGGACGCAGCATTGATTCAAACTGCGCAGCCATAATAACATACGTCAGCACCATAGCAACCACCAATACCAACACAAGATCCTGAAACGTCTCCTGCATATCCTTGTAAGCTCCCGCAATCACAACATCAAAATTTGCTGGCTTTGGTATTTTGTTTATGGCTTTGTTAATATCAGACACAACAGCACTCAGCGCTCTGCCTTCTGCTTTGCAATTCAGATACACAACGCGTTCCTGTTTCTTTCGTTCAATAGTGGAGGGACCGGATTTTGTCACAATATCAATAAGATTGCCAACAGGTACCCGTTTACCAATTGGCGTGTTTATCTCAATAGACTTAATATGCTCTATTGTCTCACGGTCAGCTTCACGCAACCGTACATTTATGTTATACTCATCGCCCTCAACCCTGTAGCGAGTAGCCGTGTACCCAGCTACATTATTTTTTATTAAATTGGCTATTTGATACGCATTTACTCCCATCTTTGATGCTTTTTCACGATTTACAACAATGACTTTTTCAGGTAGCCCCTCTTCACGTGAAATATCAATATCCTTCAAACCAGGAATAGATTTAATAGCATTTTTGATATCCTGAGCATATTGAGAAGATTTTTCAAAATCATAGCCATACACTTCAATTGAAATTGTAGCTCCACCCATCCCTAATATTCTACCACCTGCATCTCCCTGCAATGAAAAGTTAAACGTAACACCGGGAATTCCTCTAAATGCCTCACGTAAAGCCTGGCGGATTTCTTCTTTTGATCGTTTGCGCTTGCTTGGCTGTACCAACCGCATCTCAATCTTGCCGGTATAGTCGGTAGTTTCGCCAAATGCAGCGGTAAACCCTTCACCATATCCTGCCCTCACCGCTACAACTTCATATTCTTCTTTCTTTAATACGTCCAGGGCTTTTTTCTCTATTATCTTCATTATTGATTCAGTTGTTTCAAGATTAGTGCCCACAGGCAGTTTTGCAACAACAGTAAGCTGTGCATCATCATACTCTGGCATAAATTCCATACCTGCTATTGGAACTGTCTC
>JAOAIH010000096.1 GCA_026414805.1 Spirochaetota bacterium
AGATATCGCTGGCGCATTCCTGCATTGTTAATGTACATCCATGCAGTGTAATGTGATGATGATTCTACTGTAACATTGGCGTTATATTTTAGTAGTAACTCCATTGTGTGAACTGCATTTGCAAAAACAGCATACATAAGCGCAGAACAGCCAAGGTTATCCTGTGCGTTAATATCACAATTTCTTGAAAGAAGTAGTGAAACAATTTCTGCATTATCAGCATACGCAGCAATCATAAGCGCTGTTGTTCCGTTTTTATCTTTGAAGTTTATGTCAGTAGTTTGTGCAATAAGCTGTTTGGCATTGTCATTATTTTTACTATAGATAGCTTTGCCTAATTTGCCATCATTGCACGTTGATTGTGCACCATAGCAGTATTCAAGATACAATCGTGTTACCCAACGGTCTTTATATGGAGCATACTGCATTTTTTGATAACTATCCAGTGAGTGGTAGTGCTTCTCAATATCAGTGGCAATTGCCATAAGTTCTTTTGATGAGCATAGAGCTTTTAATTTGCCAAAGGCTTCTTCTTTAAAGTAACTATCGCCACTACCTTCAATAAATGTTTGAATTAACTGATTCTTTGATAGTGAACAATACATAAGTGGTGATGGCACATCCCATGCCTTAAGAGGCAGACAATCAACATAATACAGCACCTGCGATGTGGTGAGCACATTTGTTTTGCTTTTTTTATCCTGTTGCAATTTTTGGACTATGGTTAGCTTTTCATTGTCTGTGATATCAAGAAATGTGTTATCATTTACATTGAACTTATAGATCTGGTAGTCTCTATCTTTGCCATTCCATCCGGCAGGGAACATTACATAGAGCACATTGCCCTGATATAGCCATTGTGCCGATGCAAGGTCAGGACTTACATCAGGGCCATGAGGAAAGTCAAGCTCAGAAATTTTCACAAGCGACTCGTTGGGGATTGTGTACTCATAAAAAAGTAACTGTTGCACATACACCTCACCAGGGCTGTACATATACATGGGGATAATTGTTTTTCCTGGCTGGCTCAATACATAGTGACACAAAAAATATACAGTATTGCCTGATTGGTATCCGGTTGATACTTCACGCCCTGTGTTTACAATTTTATATTTCATGCCGCCACATCCGCACATAACAAACAGTAGTAGTGCACTTAATGCAATGCATATCACACATACTGCATTGCGATTATCTGTATACATGTACTATCTCCCTCATTGAAATTGTGGAATATGGCAGGTAAAATTTTTGTTAGGCGATAGCTCCGAATAGTATATTTACTCTGCTACAACATCCACAAATGCAAAATTGATTGCATCCACAAGCCCACGGTTACTCAGCCTTAGCTCAGGTATTACCGGAAGCCCCAGAAGCGCCATGGTCATAAACGGCGATACCAGAGTGCATCCAAGATCCTTCCATGCTTGTTGTAATTTTTCAACTTTTTTTTGTACCACCTCTACCGGTTCATCGGACAAAAGCCCTGCCACTGGCAGCTCTACGATTGCAAGCACTGTGCCGTTTGCAACTGCAATCATGCCGCCTCCAGCTTTTATAAGCTCATTTCCAGCAAATGCCATATCCTCTTCATTGGTGCCAACAATGAGGAGGTTATGTGAGTCGTGTGCAACAGTTGAGGCCACTGCTCCTTTAATAAAGCCAAAGCCTTTGACAAAACCAATTCCCTTAGTACCTGTGGCTTTATGCCGCTCAAAAAGAGCAGCTTTTGCAATATCTTTGGTGGTATCCGGTGCAATATTGCCATCGACTACATTGAGGGTTTCAGTTGACTGTTTTGTAATGACACTTGCTTCCTGTATTTGTATAACACGTACTTTTACCTGTTTCTTATTGCTTTGTAAAATAAAGTCATCTTTATGTAACACTTTTCCAACGTTAACAGTATTTTTTGACCAATCTGGATAGGTTATCGATTTGGTAGGTATTAGCATTTTTCCTTCTTTTGCAACAAGATTTCCACCAATGATAACTGCAGCAACGCTTACCTTATACAGATCAGATAAAAGTACAATATCAGCAACTTTTGAGGGGGACACACTGCCAAAATCTTTGCTCATCATGAAGCATTCTGCAGTGTTAATTGTTACCATCTCAATTGCAGTGATAGGGTCAACACCTTCTTCAATAGCGCGCTTTACAATGTAATCTAAATGGCCATGTGAGATAAGAGTCTCAGGATGGGTATCGTCGCTCACAAGCACGGCAAAACGGCTGTTTACTTTATGATGTGTTACGGCTTTTATTACTTCCTTCAAATCATGCCAGGCTGAGCCTTCGCGTATCTTAGCGTACATGCCAAGGCGCATTTTTGCTAATGCATCTTGAGCGCGTACTGATTCATGGCATGAACGCACACCACTTGCAACGTATGCGTTAAGCATTGCACCGGTATCAGGCAGCGCAAAGTGCCCGGTTACGGGTTTGCCGGCTTTCAGCGTTACTTCTATCTCTTTATGAACTGCAGGAACACTATTGAATACACCGGGGAAATTCATAAGCTCGCCCAATCCTGCAATTCCATCCCACTTCATTGCTTCAGCAATCTCATCTGGGCCTATGACAGAACCGGCATCTTCAAGCCCTGGAGCAGCAGGAACACATGAAGGCACCGTGGCAAAGACCCTGAGTGGTACATCTTTGGCCTCATCAAGCATGAGTTTAACTCCTTTAAGTCCAAGTACGTTGGCTATTTCATGTGGGTCCATGAAGATGGCAGTAGTGCCATGTGGCACAACAGCGCTTGAATACTGGCTTACTGTAAGCATGCTGCTTTCAACGTGGATATGTCCGTCCATGAAGCCAGGTGCTATATAAAGACCGGTTGCATCAATTATTTCAGTGGTAGAATCTATGCAATGGCTGGCATCACCTACTAGTGCAATGCGGCCTTTGTAAATTGCAACATCACAGTGTTCTTGCAATTCCTTTGTATTAACATTGACAAGTGTGCCGTTTTTTATCACCATGTGGGCTTTGCGCCTACCCATGGCAACATCAGCAAGCTCCATTGTAATGTTTTCAAGTGGTATTAATTCCATACGTGTACCTCCACCAAAAAAAGGATGTGAATGCTATTCCACTACCATAGAGCGGCTAACGAAAAACATCATTACTATCGTAAGATTGTATGCAATGCTTTTTAGTAAAGCATTGATATAAATTAATACTACATACTCTTTATGCGCAATATTTTTTGTTACTCTGTTGCATGTGCCACACAATACTGTAGTAGTTGTATCATACCTAGCAACAATATTAATTCCCTTATTCTGTGACAGCTATGTACCTATTGGATTACATTGCAAAATTTGTTTTTCCACTACAGCATGGCAAAATTTTGCATATGCATCTTCAAAAGAAGGTACATGAGTTCAAATTAACGCTCGATTTTTACAATAATATCGCGTTAATAATTATTAACGGAAAACACTTTTGAACCTAAAGTTTTTCAATTAGTTTATCCAATTTTCTTAAATGCTTTTTCAATTGTTGCGTCAGAAGGTTTTTTTGTAAAAATGCTTACTACTGGCACAACCACAAATGGTGCAAGCATTCCTATAGTTGAGGCTATAGGGGAAAGATTTGCACCAAGGTAAAAAAACAACCCAATTGATGTTGCAAGCCCTGTAATCATGCCTGCATATACACCAGCTAAGGTGGTGCGTTTCCAGAAAAGGCCGTATAGGTATGGTGCCATAAATGCACCGGCAACAGCTCCCCATGAAAGCGACATCAAGGTTATGATGATTGCAAATTCATAGCGGGCAATAAAATATGAAATAATGATGAACAATGCACTCAAAAAGCGCATCATAGCTACCGAGTTTTCTTTTGATATCTCAGGGTTGACATGTCCCTTATAAAGGTCAATTGCAATGGCAGATGATGACACAAGTACTAATGATGAAAGAGTGGACATTGATGCAGAAAGAATCAAAAGCAGTATCACTGCCATAAGCGGTTCGGGCAGGTTCTGAGTTAACAGGTCAGGTATAAGCCTGTCAAAGGCTGGCTTGCCGTCAACGGCTGGCACGGCATCGTAAAAAATGTGCGATAGCGACCCGGTATAGTAGGCGCTAACGCCAATGATGATAGCAAAAATCCCGGTAACTATCGCCGCCTTTTTAATTAAGTCTTCACTCTTGATGGCATAAAATTTTTGCACCATCTGTGGCAGACCCCATACCCCAAAAGATGTCATAAAGATAAGAGCACCTAAGAGCAACCACCCAGGGTGTTTGTCAGCTGGTATATGCAAGGGATATTTTTGGGCAACTAGCGCAATGCTTTGAGCTATCCCCCCGCTTTTTGCAGAAAGCACCAACACCATGGTGATAGCCCCAACAATCATTATTATGCCCTGAATAAAATCAGTCAGCGTAATTGCAAAGTATCCACCAAGCACAAGATAAATGCCAGTGATGCCTATCATGATAATTAATGCCAGATCATAAGAAATGTTGAAATTAACTTCAAATAGATGTCCCAATCCTTTAAAGACAGATGCAGAGTAGGGTAATAAAAATATAAATATAATAATTGCTGCAAACATCTTGATGTATTTGCCATCAAAACGTTCCATTAAAAACTCAGGCATTGTCATAACATCCAGGTTTTGAGTCATAATGCGGGTACGCCTTCCTAACACAAGCCACGCAAGAAGTGACCCAATCAGCGCATTGCCAACACCAATCCAAATTGCATCCAGGCCAAAGATCCAACCCAATTTACCCGCAAAGCCAATAAATAGCACAGCTGAAAAATATGACGTGCCATACGCCAATGCTGAAACCCACGCACCTATAGTTCTTCCACCTAAAAAGAAATCACCAAGCGTGGAAGTTTTACGCATGCCCCAGACTCCAATAAGAACCATTAATGCTAAAAAGATAGTGAGTAAAGAAATTGACCACATTGCAGAATCTCCTTATATGTGTTGTAGAGTGTAACGTTCAACATGGTAGGGTACACATGTTGTCGTATTACACTAATGGCAATGTATGTATTTTTACCATATACCGTGGTATGTCAATGATAAAAAAAGGGCGCTTTAAAGCGCCCTTATAAACTATTATTACCCATTTCTTACTCATTCATGGTATACTGCCCTTTAAGCGCATATACATGGTCATTCCACACTTTATTGAAGTTTGCGTCATCAAGAACAGGCTTTTTGATCATCTTTAAGATAAGCTCATCCTGTATTGCGCTATTCTTCTGTCCGGTGTAAAGCCGTGTTGCGTAAGCCGAAAAATCGCTGACAATGAACTTGAAGATCTCATCAATGATTTCATCCTCTACATTGTAAATCTTCTTGTTTTCGCATATAAGCTGTGTGTAAGGGATAAGCGTAAAAAGCTCGCCAACTGTCAGCATGTAGTCAATATTCTTGGATTGTTTTTCGTCAGGGGTTCCTTTGACAAGGAAGTTTTTAAAGGCTTCTATCTGCTCCATGAAAACTTCAAGATTTTTGCTCTTGATGCCTTGGAAAGCCTTGCGGTAATCATGAAATTGAATTGAGCCCAACCCTTTTGTTGGCCCCTGATTGAATAAAAAGCTGTCATTGGCAGGATCATCGCGGCGTGGCACTTCAGGATAATCTTTTGGCTTGAACATGAAGTTCTGCAAAAATTTTACCACAAGTGCCATATTGACATGGGTGGTTCCTTCAAGTTTTGGCAGCATCCCTATATCGCGTATTGCCATTTCAAAATAGGTTTCTTGCTCAAAACCGCGTGCAGCTATAACTTCATGCAAAAGCCCTATAACTTTCTCACCTTCCATTGTTACTTTCATTTTCTGAATGGGATTATAGAGCAGATAGCGACGGTCATTTTCATTGGCGCTGCGCATATAGTCGCACGCACGAAGGGCAAAAAGCTTCATTGCAACAAGCCGTGCAAATGCTTCGGTGAAAAGCTTTTTAACATGTGGGAAATCAGTTACATACATATTGTAAAGATTACGGTTTGCGGCATGGTCGATAGCTTCATAGAAAGCATGTTCGCAGATGCCAATGGAAGCCCAGCCCAATTCGTACTTGCCTATATTCACCGTATTGAGTGACGAATCCCATGCATGATTGCCACGTGACAGGATGTCAGCTTCGGTTATAGGGTAGTCGTGGAGAGCAAACTCGGCCACATATGCCTGGCGCACACCTGAGGTGCTTATCTTTTTGACACATTCATAATTGGGATGTTTGGTATCGACAACAAAAAATACGTATTCGCCCGTGTCGGCCATTTTACCAAACACCGAAAGCAATGCTGCAGCGTTACCATTGCCAATGTAGTACTTGTCGCCGCGTGCCAGATACGTGCCATCGCCTTTTGGATAGAGCATCATGTCGGTACTGTATATATCAGCACCGTGCTCTTTTTCGGAAAGGCCAAAGCCAAAAATGCCACCATCCTTTAACAATTTGGCAGCCTTATGTTTAACCTCTTCGTTTTGCCCCATCCAGATTGGGCCAAGCCCCAAAATAGTTACCTGCCAGGTATACCAGTAACATAGGCCGTAAAATCCTAATATTTCATTGAATTCCTCAATGCGCCACATATCCCACCGTGAGTCAGGATCGCCATACCCAGATGGTGTCAGCAATGTGGCAAATGCCTGTTCTTTTTTAACGAATTCCAGAAAATCATCGTACCAGATGGCAGCCTGGTCATCTTCCTTGATTTTCTTTAAGCCTTTGTTTTCAAAAAACTCAATGGTTTTGAGCATTAAATTTTTTGTTTTTTCATCGGCATGGTGACGATTATACTTTTTTGGATTAAACAGTAACATTGTTCCCCCTATTCACTTGTAATATATAATACAAATTGGTATATACTGTATTGTACTACTATTGTTCAGTATAGCACTACATTGTAAATATTGCGTCAATTAAAAATTTTTTGTCAATGTAAATGGATGGCAAATTATCTACGGTGGTACTGAGGTGCAAAAAAGAACCACCGCACAGGTTGTGCCGTTTGTACATCCCATTACTGCTGCACAGTATAGAATCACAATAAGCTATAACGTGGTAAAACTGTTTTGGTAGTATGTAAGTTATTGACAATAAACGTGCATAATATAATGTGAGATAGTGACTGCAAATAATTTTTTAGTTTTATATAAACCCATTTGCGCAATTAGTCAATTTAGCTTGTGGAATATAATTGTAAACAAATGATGAAATCCTATTTTTGGAGCATACATAAATGAAACGGGCACTTATTACCGGGGTAACAGGACAGGATGGTGCATATTTGGCCGAGCTTTTACTAAACAAAGGATATACAGTTATTGGGGGATTCAGGCGTTTGAGCACACCTAACTTTTGGCGGCTGGACGAGCTTGGAATAACCAATAAAATCATACTGGTTGAAATAGACATGCTTGATGCTGGCAACCTGGTGCGGGTTATAGAAAAATATAAACCCGATGAAGTGTATAATCTGGCCGCTCAGAGTTTTGTGGCGCACTCATTTGCCAATCCTGTGCTCACTGGAAATGTAACCGGCCTTGGGGTAACCAATATTCTGGAAGCTATCCGCATTGTAAATAAGGATATAAAGTTTTACCAGGCATCTACGTCTGAGCTTTTTGGAAAAGCGCAGGAAACACCGCAAAAAGAAACAACGCCATTTTATCCCCGCAGCCCCTATGCAGTGGCAAAACTCTATGGGCACTGGATGACAATCAACTATCGTGAGTCATACGGCATATTTGCTTCAACAGGGATTCTTTTTAACCACGAATCGCCGTTGCGTGGCATAGAGTTTGTGACGCGAAAGATCACGGATGCTATCGCCAAAATTTATCATGGCAAGCAGGATTATTTTGAAATAGGCAATTTGGATGCCAAGCGCGACTGGGGGTATGCAAAGGAGTATGTGGAAGGCATGTGGCGCATTTTACAAGCGCCAAAACCCGACAACTATGTGCTTGCCACCGGCCAAACACACTCAGTACGTGAGTGGATTGAAGTGTGCTGTGAATACATTGGGAAAAAAATTGTATGGGAAGGCAAGGGACTGGATGAAGTTGGCAGAGATACAAAAAGCAGTAAAATTCTTGTAAAAGTAAATCCTGAGTTTTTCCGCCCAGCAGAGGTAGATTGCCTGGTGGGCGATGCTTCCAAAGCAAAACGCGAATTGGGGTGGGAGCCACAGGTTACGTTTGCAGAGCTTGCCCAGATTATGCTTGTGCGTGACATTGAACGCAATAAATAAAAAATGTAAAAAATCCTTGACAAAATATGAGTAATAAAATTACTCGTTATTGTAAAGATTTATTAATGTCAGTGTTGGTGTAAGTGGCTACATTAATAATTTGTTTTATATTGCTGTGCTTGGGCAGGTTAAACCCCTGTAACTGAGAGGGCGAAGCTTTGTGGCGGGGGGGTGGTGTTTTTAATTTTATATAAATTCCATAAAATTACTAATTTTAAGTGCAAAAAATAATATACAAAATATTTAATAATCCAGAATACCGCAGGATTTTTGAGAATTTTGTTTATCTTTCCATTTTACAGGGATTGAATTACTTATTGCCACTAATTACATTTCCTTATTTAGTGCGCGTTTTGGGTGTAGAAAAATTTGGTTTGTTGGCTTTTGCACAGGCTACTATTGGATATTTTCAAATACTTACAGATTATGGCTTTAATCTTTCCGCGACCCGTGAAATATCGATCAATCGTGATGATAAAGCAAAGGTGCAGGACATTTTCAGCGCGGTGATGATAATAAAACTTGGACTTCTGGTTTTAAGTTTTTTGCTGCTTACAGCAC
>JAOAIH010000097.1 GCA_026414805.1 Spirochaetota bacterium
GCATTAGGCTGATACTCTTACTGTACTTTTTATGTTTATTTTTGCCCCGCTCAATTTACGCTCTTGAGCCAATCAATATTTCCGAATCTTTTACATCTGCCAATGTTGCACCATATTCTGAATATCTTGAGGATAAAACTTTTTCACTCACTTTTGAAGATATACTTAAAAATGATTACACATTCACTCCAAATCCTCATTCTTCTTTTAAGTTTGGGGTAAAGCGTTCAGCGTTCTGGATCCGATTTAAAGTTACTACCGGCGCTGAATCATTAGAGTTGCCGCGTTACATTGAATTTGATAATTCAGCTTTAGGCACCATAGAAGTGTATTATCCTGTCACTGATTCTGGGCATGAAAAATATGTAAAGCTTAAGGGAGGCTGGCAAATTCACAATAATTCAGATGAGATACATTTTCTTAATCCGGCATTCAGGCTCCCCACTACAATTGATGACTCACGGCCACTGTATATTCGCATTGCCACTCCCTATCTCCCCACCACTGCCTGTTATGTACGTGCACCTGATGATTTCAGGTCAACGGGAATGTTTCGCATGCTGGTGTTAAGCATAGCTTTAGGGGTGCTAATATCCATGATTCTTTATAATGCTACAATCTTCATGTTCTTAAAAGACCGTAACTATGGCATATATATTATCTATGTGTTTATGATGCTTATGTATCAGGGTACTGTAACCGGCCAATTCAGGTACATCCACAATGCAGTAGGAAGCTTTTTGATTTCACAGATTCCGTTAATCGTTGCGTTATTGCTTTTAGTCATAATACTATTTGTAGTTTCATTCCTAAATTTACGGCACTATGCTCCTATACACTATAAAATTATGCTGGCTATTGCTATTCCTGTGTGTATTGTTCTTATCCTTGCCATTTTCCAGCAACGCTTCATTACAAATGCAGCTTTGTATTATATTGTACTTGTTTTAGATATTCTTATCCTTTCTGCCGCAATTGCTGCACTTCATTCTGGATTTGCACCTGCAAAATTCTTCCTGCTTGCATGGATATTTGTTGTGGGTGGAGCAATGGTATTTGTATTACGAGGTCTTGGTATACTTCCTCAGAATCCCTCAACTCAGTACGCTATTTTCATTGGTTCAGCAATAGAATCGGTGGTGCTTTCCTTTGCCCTTGGCTATAGGATAAAGACAATTCGCGATGAAAGTGAAGAGTTGAAACAAAAAGAAGCTGAACTTGAAAAACTATCAGTAACTGATGCCCTTACTACCCTATATAATAAACGTCACCTTAATGAAAAATTATCAGAAATATTACGCACCGTATCATTTGATCATCATCCCGTGTCCCTTATTATGATAGATATTGACCACTTTAAAGATTTCAATGATACGTATGGTCATATGGAAGGCGACCGATTGCTCTCTGGATTTGCCAAGATACTTAAATCCACCATCAGAGGTGATGACATTCCATGCCGCTATGGAGGTGAGGAATTTGTGATAATTTTGAACAACACCGGAATTGATGACGCTCTGTTTGTTGCTGAAAAGATCCGTACTCGCTTTGAAAACTATGTGCATGACCTTGAATCTGGGAAAAAGGTATCTGCAACGTTAAGCGCTGGCATAGCCACTTGCAGGATTGATGACACTCCGGAAACATTGCTCAAAAGAGCCGATGAGGCATTATACCGTGCAAAATCTGGTGGAAGGAACAGATGCGAGGTGGGGATATAGGAACAATCCAATCCTTTCACCCTGTGGTCTTTACTGCGGAGTGTGGCATTCACTATGCTACTGTTTATAACGATTCTACCCTCAAAGAAAAATTATTCACCTGCAGCCAATGCGGTACAATGCAATTTCGCGGAGCAAAAAAATGTAGGAACTGCGGCGCACTGCTTTCGTTTCCTGTGTAGGATTTTTGTTTAGTAACTATCGCACAAAAATACCCTTGTGCCTTTGAAAAAACAAACCTATAACCACTCAACGTTTTGAATTAATATTTTTTAAAATTGAATAGTGCGCTATTTTTTTATAATAATTACAACTTTGTTTATTTACCATGGAAATTCCATTAGTACAGACCATTAAAGAAAAATGCAGGGTGTGTTATACCTGTGTACGGGAATGTCCGGCTAAAGCCATACGCATCTATAATGGCCAGGCTGAGGTTATCTATGATCGATGTATTGGCTGCGGCAATTGTGTAAAGGTATGCACACAGAAAGCAAAAAAGGTTCATAATTCCAAAGACACGGTTTTATATTTACTTGCATCAAGCAAACCCGTTGCCGCATGTGTGGCTCCTAGTTTTGCTGCAGAGTTTTACGATATTGACCATACAGTATTTGTAGGAATGCTGCGCCAATTAGGTTTTACCTATGTATATGAAGTTGCTTTTGGTGCTGATATTGTTGCAATGAAGTTCAGAGACTTAGTATACACTAATCCTGACAATACATACATATCAACTTCATGCCCTGCGATAGTCAATTACATTGAAAAATACCATCCAAAGCTCATAGCGTATCTTCCACCTATACCTTCCCCAATGGTTGCAATGGGTGAGGTTATAAAAAAAATCCACGGCGATGAAATCCCTGTGGTATTTATTGGCCCATGCCTGGCAAAAAAAGGTGAAGCATCAAGACCTGATATTAGAAAAATAATTACCGAAGTATTAACGTTTGCTGAGTTACGAGAATTATTTGACTTTTACGCAATCTACCCATCGCAAGTTCATCCATCCGATTTTGACCCTCCTCATTCAGGCAAAGGGATGCTTTTCCCTTTGGGGCGAGGAATGTTACAGGCAGCTGACATGAATGAAGATTTGCTAGAAAATAACATTTTTGCAACTGACGGCACCAAACAGTTTGTACACACACTTAAAGAATTTGAAGAAAATCCTCATGATATAAAATTAATGGAAATCTTATGCTGTAATGGCTGCATTATGGGTCCAGGCATGACAACAACAATGAATCATTTTTCACGGCGCGCTCTCCTCAGCAACTATGTGAAAAAAAGATATGCTACCTTTAATGAAGAAGAATGGCGTAAATATATTGAACAATATGGCAACCTGCAGTGTAAAATCCATTTTAACGAAAACGATAAACGTTTCCCCAGGCCTACCCGTGAAGCAGTGCAGTCAATTTTAGAGCGATTAGGCAAATACAAGCCCGAAGATGAGCTCAACTGTGGAGCATGTGGGTATGATACCTGTGTAGATCACGCCATAGCAATTTACATGGGAATGGCTGAAAGTGAGATGTGTCTGCCATATACAATAGACTCGCTCAAGGCAACTGCTCGCCAACTGCAACAATCTTATCGTGAGCTTATGGACACAAAAAACGCCTTAATACAATCTGAAAAATTAGCATCACTTGGAAGAATGGCATCAGGCATTGCTCATGAAATCAACAATCCACTTACTGGTGTGTTATCGTATGCAAGCCTTTTGCTTGAAGACTTAAAAGACACCGATTTTGAAGAAGATCTACACATAATTATTAAAGAAACAATTCGATGCAGGGAAATAGTTAAGGGTTTATTAAATTTTGCCCGTGAAACAAAATCAGAAAAAGTATTAGCAAACATAAACGAAATCATTGATTCTGCATTATCCATTTTACAAAATCATATGAATTTTAGATCAATTACCATAGTGCGGCATCTTGACCCTGCACTACCGCTTTTAATGGTGGACATCAATCATATGCGATCGGTTATAAACAATTTAGCCGAAAACGCTGCACATGCCATGCCTGATGGTGGCACATTGACAGTGTCTACACATTACATAAAAGATCAAAATAATGTACTGATAAAAGTTACGGATACAGGTTGTGGTATACCTGAAGAGAATATAACTAAAATTTTTGATCCCTTTTTTACAACAAAACCCCAGGGCAAAGGTACCGGACTTGGTCTTGCAGTTGTATTTGGAATTATCCGTCAACATGATGGCACAATACATGTTGAAAGCCAGGTGGGCAAGGGAACTACATTTACTATAACTTTACCAGTGGAATAAATTATATCAGTTACTATCGTACAAAATTCTTGATGAATTTATAGTACATATTATGATATCGCTACAATAGTGTATAAGAGGATACAGCATGTACAAGCTGTTTGATAACTACAGTGGCACTGTATTCACTTCACCTGCATACTATGATTTAATTAAAGAAGAATTTGAGGCGATAGTTCCACAAGCAGTCTATGGCAGCGACAAGGCTAAAATACACATTGCAGGCAACACCATTGCCATAGATTTTGTACTGGCACTACATGAGCCAGTAATTCGCTATGAATTCAGTTTGCCCTACATTTCTGCATTTGGTAACGGAAAACATCCCACTACCTATATGTGCCTTGCATTGCTTGCCGAAACACTGCATACCGGTATTAAAAAAAATAAAGATGATATAAGCTTTCTTGATATTGGCACTGGCACTGGAATACTGGCGATAGCTGCAGCAGTTATGGGCGTTAAAGACATTGATGCCTTTGATGCAAGCCTACAGGCATACGAATGTGCCCGTAAAAATGTTGAGGGGAAATACCCAGTACACCTGATATGCTGTGACATAAAGAATTTTAATCAAGAAAAGCAGTATGATATCATAACTGCAAACCTTATGACAACACTTATTGTTGCCAATGCTGCCAAACTGTCTTCACTTACAAAAGATAGTGGGTACTGCATTGTAAGCGGCATAATCGATGAAAGAAAAGATGAGGTCATTTATGCTTTTCGTCACCATAGCTTTCTACTAAAAGAAGAGCAAACCAGCCAGGGCTGGTTTGCCGGTGTGTTCCAAAAACTATAATTATTTCTTCTTAGCTATTTCCGTACGCAGCTCCTTTTTAAGAATCTTGCCAACATTTGACTCAGGCAGGCTATTTCTAATCTCAATTTCTACAGGCCATTTGTATTTGGCAAGCCGTGGTTCAGGGATGCAGATAATGGTATATTTCTGTTTTAATTTTTTTAAACAAATTTCACGTGATGCTACTTTGCGCCCATTCTGCGGTAAAGATATTCAAATGCTTGCCGGAGCTGTCGCCATAATTTTGTAGATAACCCATTTTTTTTCTCATTTCATATCATACACTTTATGTTCTTTAATGAATGCTGCAATATCCTTTTTATGCTCTTCAAGTGCGGAAATTAGCTGCTCAAGGTAGGCAATCTGCCCAGCAACCTCATGAGTATAGTTTTTTTTCTTTTCAACAGCCACATCTATTGCTTTGCGTGTAATTGAAATAACATGATCAAATTGTTCATCAATGCTTAACGATATTGTTCGGAATGTTGAATCCAGATTCTGTACAGTAGCCCAGCGCAAATTTTCCACATTATTAAGGACAAGAGCATGTATCTGGCGATCAATTCTTTTTTTGATTCGCTTGATACGCATATTTTTTGGCAATAGTTTATCAACAAGTTCCTCAGGAATTGCCATAAAGGAGTAACGCCATTGATGCATTACCCAATAAGGTTCCTTGGTTACCTCCATGCCTGTTATGGGAGTATGCGGTATATAGGGAATCTCAAACAAATCAGATGCAGCTCTACGCACAGTGTCAATTATCTCACTTGCCCGTTTTTGATGTGTTGTAATAACCTGCGCCACATGATTGTCAAAAAATAGCGACATTTGGCCAAGCTCATGCTCAAAAAAAACTGGTATAGCCTCTGCCAGTGCCCTGGTTATAGTATTCTCATCAATTGTATTGCTTTCGTACAGGCATCCATCAGCTACTGATTCAAGGTACTTACGCCCTTTCTGACGTAAATTCTCCGCCTGCTCTTCCAGAAGCGCCAACAATCGTTTGCGCTCACCGGCTAGGATATCAGCTGAAAATGTTTTTTGCTGCTCTGCCTGCCGTATTGTTTCATCAAACAGCACAAGCTTATTGTGCAATTCTTCCTGTGGCATGGTATATGCTTTCAGTGAAAGCCTTAATTGCATCTCAAGATCAGTTAGGATATCAAAACTTTTTCGCGGGATACTTGCCTGCAACACCTTCTCTTTCTTTTGCTCCATGAAGCTTACAATATGCTCTTCAAGGTGATCAAGCCTGCTTTTTGAAAGTAATGAAGAGTTATTTGAAAGCTTTGCTTCAAGACCCTGTTTGGCAGAAACCGGATAGATTGTAATTTCATCCTTTATGCCAGCTTTATCATGAATCACCCTTGTAATAAACCTTTGTACTTCCTGTAACTCATCCTGACCAAGGTAATCAATTTTATTAAGGATAAAAAAGATTTTATTAACTTTTGTATTTACCTGTTTTAGAAACTCAAGCTCAACTTCAGTAATTGGTGGATCTGCAGACATCAAAAAAAGTGCTGCATCACATTGGGGCAAAAAGTTTAATGTGGCTTCTGTATTATGACGGTGAGTTGAACCTATACCTGGAGTATCTATGAGTACTACCCCTTTCTTCAAGATCTCAGCATTATAATATAATTGTACCCCTTCAACATTCAAAGTATTATTGGGATTTGCTTCTTCAGATACATACATTGAAAGAAATTCTTGGATATCTTGAGGTTTATCCGATGATAAGGTATCACCAGATGTATTGCCAGTAAATGTAACATGCACGTACGGATGTTCACTGTATCGGATGTATGTGGGTACTGATGTCAATGGAATTACCGCAGTGGGGAGAAGCTTGGCACCTAACAGTGCATTGAGTAATGAACTTTTGCCTCTTTTAAACTGGCCCAGAACTGCCAAATGAATTTTACCCTGAGAATAACGCTCTGCTATCTCTTCCAGTTTGATTTTATACATCTCATACTCATTGCCCATCCGGTCAATCAGTTGAAGAAGATTAGCAAGAGTTTGAGTTAATTTGTGGCTTTTTACATCAATCTGTATTTCTGTACGTCCGCCCATATTATACCTCCTGGTATTGGCATTGTATACAGCAGGAGTTATCAGCCCATTAGGGCGGTTTAAGGCGAACTCCATCACCTTAAATTATAATAAATACATAAAACTATATCATAAAAATAATAAACCAGAAAATAAAATCATCAATAAATTGTCAACAATTTGTTAATGTTGTATTATATAGAGTATCTTATAGTTCATTGCAAAAAGAATAGTACAATAATCACTCCTCCACTGATCAGCAAAAAAGCTCCTAATGCAATCGATAATGACAACTGGATTTTTTTTGTACTGGTTATTTGGGGAAAATGGCTATACCCTTGGTATGCATTGACAAATGCAGCAATTGCAGCAATCACCCCAAATAGAATACCAAATGTTAGTACCAGAAGCAATTGTCTATTGTGTACAATAGCATTCATAAAAACAATTTTAAACATAAAATCTTCAAAATCAAGAAAATATTCCAAATATATTTAATGTGAAATATGTTAACATTTCTATTTATATTATTATTTTGGTATCAAACTATTATAGTTTGGTAATAAACTATATGAAAATCACCAGTCAGAATTTTATATATTCCCTTTCAAGAATCCGCCATCTGGCACATTTATTTTTATTAGAAGAACTGGCAAAAGTCAATATTAGAGATATACCTCCTTCTTTTGGTAATGTGTTTGTAATTATTACTTTCACAGACACCCTCTCTTTATAAGGATATTTCATTATAATATATATATAAAGATAAATCAACCATCACCTTCATTGTAAAGCACCTTGAGAAAAACGGTTATTGTACGCGTATAAAAAATCCTAATGATAAAAGAAGTTGCTTAATTGCCCCTACACAAAAAGCACTTAACATGAAAAAATCATTTACATAGATTTCACAAAAAATGAATACAAAACTGTTTAGTAACTTTTCACTGGAAGAACAACAACAGCTTTTCACGCTTTTAGAACTTTTAGAAAAAGTAATAGGTAATATTAAGAATAGAGATAAAAAATAGATAAAGGATGTCTTATTTATGGATAGTTATGATATATTGCAGCAAATACTTGATTCCCACCCATCCACAGCCCCAAAAACAAAAATATTCATGGAAATTTTACACTTACTTTTCACACCCCAGGAGGCTACACTGGCAACAGCCATGAGCTTTAAAGGTAAAACTGTGGAAGAAATTGCATCAGGAGCACATCAGGACATAGAATCAACCCGACAAATACTGGAACAAATGGCCAATAAAGCGATTATTTATACCGCTAAAAAAAATAATGAAATATTGTTTGGGCTTGTCCCGACAATCCCCGGACTATTTGAATTTCCGTTTATGAAAGGCATGACTTCAGAAACTCATGCACAACTTGCACAACTCTGGGAAAAGTACCACCATGAAGCATTAGGCAACTCATTCAGTGGCAATCCCACACCCTTAATGCGTGTACTACCTGTTGATGCGTTTATAGAACCCAGTATTGTAATCCACCCTTATGAAGAAGCAAAAAAGCTTATAGAAAAAGCCAATTTTATTGCACTTACCAAATGTGCATGTCGTGTAAGTGTCCATAAATACAATAAACCACTTGATGTATGCATGATATTTGATGGAACAGCTGAATTCCTGGTCAGCAGAGGATACGCATGGAAGGCAAGCGTTGACGAAACCATTCATGCATTAATAAAAAGCGAAGAGGCCGGACTAGTACATACAAGCAACAACAGCAAGGACCGTGCAACAGTAATATGCAATTGTTGTCCATGCTGCTGTTTATGGAAGGTCATCCCGGACCTCTCACCGAAGATAAGGCAGAAGATCACGAAGATGCCTGGCGTTGAGGTTTTCGTTGACAGA
>JAOAIH010000098.1 GCA_026414805.1 Spirochaetota bacterium
AAATATGGCAGCGTTAAGCTCCCGTGCAAATACTTCTTTAAGTGGCCTACCTTTATTTTCTTTTAGTAAAAGGTCAGTTATTACAAGGGATGTGGGCGAGCGCTCAGCGATGCGGTTAAAAACTCCATTGCATAATTCGTGCTCAATGGAACATTGCGATAGTTGTTGCAAAATGTTTTGAAGTGGGCTATCAGTATTAAAATACTGTGCAACCCATTTGTCTTTTTGCGTGTCGTTCATATTCACTGGCGTTGAATATTTTTGTAAGATTTTATTAATTGCTATCCTTACATCATACGTATCCGCCACAACACGTTCAAGCTCTTCAATACAGTTTGGTAATGTATGCGATAGTACCTGGTAATGTGCTAATCCTACATGCACACACTCTTCACCTATAAGCTCATCTCCCGTTAGTGCTAAATACTTTGGATAGCCATTCTTGCATTTGTTAAAAAGCCACCCCGTTGCCCCAACATCAGGGAAAAATCCAATGCGGCTTTCGGGCATTGCCATCACTGTGTGCTCTGTCACCACAACTTGAGTTGCACCAGCAGCAAGCCCCATTCCCCCACCCATTGTAATGCCGTGTGCACACACAATAACCGGTTTGGGATAGGTATGAATGAGATAATCAAGCGCATATTCTTTTGAGTAAAACTCTTTTATGTAGTGACTGTTGCCCTCAATCGAAGCCTGATAGAGCTTTTTTATATCACCACCTGCACAGAAGCCTTTTTGTCCATTGCCGTACAGTATAATAAATTGTATTGATTCATCAACGGCTGCCTGGTGTAATGCCTGTGTAATGGTGTCAATCATTGAGATTGTCAGGCTATTGATTGCCTGTGGCCTGTTTAGAACAATTGAAAGCGATGCGGGATTGCGTTTTACTATTACATCCTCACTCATAGCATCCACCAGGGAATTGTGGGGATTTTTGAATGCATGCCAAACGCTTGATCACCTGCATATACTACCAACCCTTTATGGGCGTTGCTAAAAGCAAAAAACTTTGTAATCTGGCTCGCAAAATCTGGATTATAGGTACGCGCTGCTTTTATTTCTATTGCAAAAAGATTTTGTCCATTTTCAACTAAAAGGTCCACTTCATTACCTGTTCTATCACGCCAAAAATAAAGAGGAGGAACTGTTCCAGTGTGTGCAATTCGTTTGTAAATTTCGGAAATGATAAATGTTTCAAAGATATTCCCATACAGTGGATGCCCTATTAATTCCTTTGGTGAGCGTATGGAGAGCAAAAAGCATAATAAGCCTGTATCTACAAAATATAGCTTTGGTGTTTTGATAAGGCGCTTATTGAAATTTTTATGGTATGGCTGTAGTAAAAATATAATTCCACTTGTTTCTAACAATGACATCCATTTTTTTACTGTTGGTTGTGATATCCCTACCATATTTGCGATGGCTGCATAGTTGGTAAGCTGACCTGAATGCGATGCGATTGTTTTTATAAATATCTCAAAAAGGCGAAGATTTTCAATCTGTACGAGGCTTCGGATATCGCGCTCAATATAGGTAATGACATAATTTTCCAGCCATTTTACCGGATCTAGCTTTTTATCGTGAATTCGCGGATACATTCCTGTAAAGATAAGCTCATTCACATTGATGGTTTTGTAGTACAAATGATTATCTTTTTTTACAGTAATTATGCTTTTGATATCATAATCCAATATGCCCGAAATAAGTTCATTTGTGGTAAATGGATACAGCGTAAAAACTGCAATGCGTCCTGCCAGCGACTGTGTGATTTTTTCAAGCAGTAAAAATTGATGGGATCCCGTCAGCACATATTGTCCACCTCTGTCATTTGTATCAACTATTTCCTGTAAATACGAAAAAAGCTCAGGAACCCGTTGTGCTTCATCAATAATAAGTGGTGAGGGGTTATCGTGCAAAAAGCCGCGAGGATCCTGCTGTGCCTGCAATCTCATATCTAAATTCTCAAGCGAAACATACGCATGCTTTTTAAAGAATGCTTTTGCTATTGTTGTTTTCCCACTTTGCCGCGGACCTACAATAGCAATAACAGGATATTGTGATACATATTTTTTTAGGGGTATCTCTAAGTTTCGCCGTATCATGGCGGCTAATATAAACTTAAACTTTATATTTGTCAAGGAATATACTCAAGCGCCTGCTCAACCTCTTCCTTTACTATTCCTTCAACGCTGCCCCTCCATTTATCAAGAAAAGCTTTAGCCTTTTTTCCACCTAATTTTCCTAATGCCCACGCAATCATGCCTTGCACCCTCTGGTCAGTATTTTCTTCAAACGCTTTCATAAGCTCAGGGATATATTCCTGGTTTAGGCTATTACCAATAGCACGAGCAACATTCATCTTCCAGCGCCACAGATCAGTCACTGGCATGTAGAACATGTGCGGTTGAATATGCTGGGTATAATATGCTTCATCCATATGTAATAGCGTAATCAAATCAAAGTATTGTTGCTTTGCCACAACGCGCGGGTTTACCGGCAACGCCTGTGCCATCCATGCTCTGTTACGCGGGCACACCTCCTGACAGCGGTCGCAGCCATACACATATAATCCCATAGGTTCACGGAGCTCACGTGGCGTAATACCCTGCCCAAAATACGTAAGGTACGAAATACACTGTTTTGAATCAATAATGCAGTTGCCTTTCAATGCTTTTGTGGGGCAGGCTGCGATACACGCATTGCGACACCATGATGGGCACCCAACACCAATGGTTGGTTCACTTGCTTCAAATTCTTTATCCACCACAATGGTGATAGGGCTTATCCATGAGCTTTTACACGCTGTATTGTTTGCATAGAGCAAACAATTTTTGCCAAAATTGCCAATACCTGCACGAGCTGCTGCAGCTTTTTGCGGAATAGAAAAGGTTACTTTTGCCTGCACACCATGCTCACGTAAAAAAGTTACAAACTGCCGTATACGCACAGTAAGCCCATCTTTTGTGACACGGTCATCATCCATGTAACAGCGACCAAAATACGGCTCCATAGTTTTTGGGAATGCATAGCGATAGTAATTATCAAGTAACACAATTATAGAGCATCCCTGCGGCAGGATATTTGCCGGGCTACACCCTTCATGCAGGTTTAGCCCAAACACAGAAGCCCAAGCAAAATTTTCAGGAATCTTTTCTAAAAAATTTCTGTGCTCTTCAAAAGGCTCTGCAGTAGTAAATCCTATATCATCAAATCGAAGCATCTGTGCCGTATCGATAATTTCCTGTTTTGTTAGCATCACTTTCTCCGTTTTAAGGTATTACTGTTTCTATAAAGTTTTATTAATTCTTTTATCCCTTGTATTGCACAGTGTAAATCCTCAGGATCCTTTGTCACTTTGGAAAGGAGTATCCCCCCTTCAAGGGCAGCAACAATATGATGCGACAGCTCCCTAACCGGTGTTTGTGTAGACAACTTCCCTTGTCCAACAGCTGCTTTAAGTTGCGTTGCTACCCAGTCAATCCATTGGGAAAAAACATCATTGATAAACTTCCGATAGCTCATATCTTTGTCAGCCATTTCAAGTGCAGTGTTGCCAAATATGCACCCACCTTTAAACTTGCGCTTTGTATGGTAATCGCTCACTGCTTTAAGCATCGCATCTATTTTATCAAGGGGATCACTAACTTTATTTATATATACCGAAAGATATTCCTGATACTGACGGTGAGCTTCTTTAAGTGATTCTAATATAAGCTTTTGTTTATTTTTGAAGTGGAAATACAGATTTCCTTTTTTCACACCGGTAAGCGCAATAATATCGCTCATGCTCGTTTGACAAAATCCATGCAGGTGAACATGCTCAATAATACGGTTAATTATAATTTTTTTTGTTAGCATTCCTTTGGATTTCATATTCATCACTTTACTGACCAGTTGGTACATTATTATACAACAACAATAAATGTCAATTAATTAATTATCACCATCATTTATCTGTGCTTTTAAAATAGTATTTGTAAGCTATGTCGTTATTTATATGACCTGGAAGATACCGCGATTGTAATAGCCTTAAATCAAATCTAATATGGCTCATGAAACTGCCATAAAAAAAATTACCTGCCGCAATTAACAAACACGTTTACTATATTAAAAATCCCTCACTGGTTCAAGCGGTACCTGTGGATAAATTTGTCCGTGCACTGGCGGCATTGAATTATACACCCAGTTGACATCGCACATACCAAGTTTTATACCTGCATACCTATGATAGCCTTTGAAAATGCCACGAGTAAGTATATTTTCCATCTTTACTGTGAGTGCATAAAAGGCAACTGGTGTACCTTCTTTTATCTGCAATAATTCCTTACCATACGCCTGTGGCGAGAAAACTATCGTACCTGGATCACTTGCTTTTGCTTGTAACACAGGCACAAGTTTTGGAAAACCATCACCGTCAATCCATGCTGCAAACTTAAGTGCATCCATTCTGTTAAATAGCTCAAAACCAACTGTGCCAAGTGGCTTTTCTGCTTTTTTTTGTTTTGCAGCCCACTTTGCAAAAAGTGTTGCAACATACGCTTTGGCGATAGCTCCAAAAGGTAGCCGTTCTTTTTCATTTGCTTCAATCAAATCAAAGTAGTGCACGGTGTTTATACCAAAATACGTATTGTACCTGAACATGGGAAATTCATTCAACATCTCGTATTCTGGGCCTTCCTGTGCACTGTGAGTGTACCGTGCTTTTCCGCGCCACATATCCATTTTCATAGTGAGTATTAAAAATCCGATATTATTATTTTTCTTAAAATACTCCTTGCTTACCCCTTTTGAAAATTCACCCAATGCCATGTGCGTACCATCAAGTGCAAGAAGTGATGTGAGCAACGTAACATGTGGTAACCCTTCATTATTAATTGTTGCAACAAGGGCTATTTTTTCATTTGGTTTTAGTGCTGCAATTTCTTCACTGGTGAATGATTTTCGTGTTTTCATTGTATTGCTCCCTACATATAATTACATTATACTTATATCCATTTGTTAAAGGAACTTGCCATTTAGGTATCGTTTTTATGCACTTTCTTTTGTCCAAGCGGCCACAAAAGTAAGTGCCAAATAAAAACGCCTTCTTCCAACCTTATACATGATATACTACCTCTTTGCCAGCGTGCTGGGGACGCCATCCTGGCTATATCCTGACACGCAACATAGTACGCTTGGGCCTCCTGTCTACTCTGCCTTTTGAAGGGTATCATATATTTAACATCCAAACGTTGTCTTTGGCTTTGCCACCGTAGTTTCCTCATCCTCTAATCGCGTTGAGCCGCTTAGTTTTACTATGGCTGAATTGTTGCAGTGCTGTCGTGCAATCTCCCCATAGTGTTCAAGCTCTTCTTTTGTTAAAAGCGGTGTGTTAGCAAATTCCCACTGTAAGCCTAACCGTGTATACTTATCCCTGCAAAGATTATTAAACGCACATAGATCCCAGCGTGTAATGGCTTTTGCATTAATTGCAAGCAACTGGTTTATGTAATGAGCTATCGCCACAATATTTTCATCCCGTGCAGTTTTACCAGGAATTAATGGTGTACGTATCCATACTTCGCGTGGGAAAAGGTGCTCCTTCATAAATGAAAGGATATACTGTATATTATTCAACACTCTGAAATTGGATTTGCCGGTAAACTGTTGGTGTTTCACAGGGTCCATCTCTTTTAGATCATACAGCACAAGGTCAGCATAGGGAAGCAGCATATCAAGCGTATGCTGATTGCATATACCACAGGTGTCAATTGCAGTGTGAATGCCATGATGTTTCAATTCCACCAGCACCTTTTTCACAAAAGGTGCCTGAAACGTAGATTCCCCGCCAGAAATTGTAACTCCGCCCCCTGATGTGGAAAAATATGCGCTGTCTTTTAAAAGCTCCTGCACTAATTTATCAGCATCCCACCGCCTGCCCAAAAGCTCCATTGCAGTTGATGGGCACACTTCAGTGCATCTGCCACAGCCTTTGCATCGAGCTCTATCAATATGAATGCCATCATCAAAGACAAGCGCACCGTTGGGGCATGTTTCCACACACACTTTACATCCAATGCAGCGCGCACCAATCCACTGCACTTGAGGTTTGGGATTTATGCTTTCCGGGTTATGGCACCACACACATTTAAGCGGGCATCCTTTCATGAACACAGTGGTGCGAATCCCCGGGCCATCCTCAGTGGACATTCGCTGTATTTCAAGTACTATGCCTGTAGTATCAATTGTCATTGCTATCTCCTAAAATTTGCTGTGCGAAACACGCGCAATAACCTCATCCTGCAACTCTTTGCCTATAGAAACAAAGTATGCGTTGTATCCGGTGACGCGTACAAGCAGGTGGCGATAATCCTGTGGATGCTTTTGCGCATCCTTAAGCATCTCAGGATCCAATATATTAATCTGCAACGCAGTGCCACCATTTATTGCATACCCGCGCAAGTAAGCCTTAAACTTTTCTCTGTGCTCAGGGTCTTTTAGCAGTGAAGGGTTAAACGTAATGGTGTGGCTTGCACCGTTGGGAAGCAGATTTACGTATCCAGCAAAATCACCAGGGTTACTCTTGCCACCAAGCACCTTTCCCACAGAGTTAGCATTGGCTGTGGGTCCATTGATATCAGCACCATTGACAGGACATATTGCATTTGATAAAAATTGTCCTTTTTTGCGCCCATCAGGTGTTGCGGGCAATATATAGCCATCTCCAACCCAGTAATTCCATGAGAGCATGCCAGGTCTAAATTGCCTGCCTGTGGATTTTGTTTTGTACTTCCAGGTTTCTTCGGTCCACAACTCCATAACCTTCAATCCTATTGCATCAGCCTCATCATCATCCCTGCCATATTTTGGCGCCCTATTCTTTGCAATTGTCTGTAAATACTCATAGCCTTCCCAGTTAGCCTTAAGCGCGTTGATAAGCTCACCCATGGTGCACACTTTTTTGTCATACACCATGTATTTAATTGCCAGCAGCGAATCAACTGTTGTTGCATAGGTTACCGCTTCAAGTGTGGTGAAGCTTATTTCAGCAGCACCCTGGGTAATATCTTTACCCTGTTGTGCACAGCCTTTCACAAGGCATGACAGATATGGCGTGGGATGATACATGGCCCGGATGCGCTCTGACTCTTCGTATAGTTCAACTATTTTCTTTATAATGAATTTTGTCTGAATTTCGTAAGCCTTCCAAAACTGGTCAAATGTTGCAAATTTGCGCGGATCCCCCGTTTTGGGACCAATCTGTTTCACCTTCTCCACCTTGCCAGTAACAGGATCTACAAAGTCAAAAAAGTCCCTACCATTGTTTAAAGCCAGTTCAACAGCCTTTGCCAGGTTAAGATTATTGTCAACAGTACCTGAGCGGTCATTGCCCACCATAGTGTTTTCAAGGCAGCCAACCGGTGCGTACTCATGCACATTGTTCTCGTTTATTAAATGCTGTATACCAGCCTTCTTTGCCTCGCGTAACATTCCTGCCATAGAGCGCTCATCAAAGTTAAGTAAGAATGGTGCACCCTGGCAAGATGCAATCATATCAACAACTTTATCAAGCAGCATGTCGGGGCTTTTTTGATGCAGCCTGATATTAGGTTTTGGCTCTAAGATAGGCGACATCTCATCAATGACTTCAAGGAAGGCAAAGGTCAGGTCATTTGCCATATCTTTGCCGTTTTTCCCTAAACCTGCCAAAGTGATAAGCTGGCCAAAACCAGATGTTATTCCTTGATTGCCGGTTCGTATCATGGCGTCGTAGGCAGTATTGCAGTGTATAAAAAAGCATTTTAAAATCTCTTTACCAAATTCGCGGTCCATGCCACGTGCAAGCGAATACTGCCAGTAAGGATACAGATACTGGTCAACTCGCCCAAAGGATACACCTGGCCCAGGATAGTTTTCATCACTCATCACAAGCATGTGTGTAAGCCACAACGCCTGTACTGCTTCCCAGAATGTAGTAGCAGGTTCCCACGGCACTCGCTCTAAATTTGCAGCCATCTGCATAAGCTCTTCTCTGCGTGAAACATCATGTTCATCCTTTGCCAACTGCCTGCACACCTTTGCATACTGCAATGCAACATCGCGCGGCATTGTGGCTGCCGTCATCATGGCTCTAAGCTGTGCACCCTTTTTTCCTTTTTTTTCTTTTGGCGATAGCTCATTGTAAAAGCCTTCGATCTCGGAATACACTCCCTTAAATCCAATCTTTAGCACCTTTGCATAATCAGGGATAAGATGACCACTGGTTGCTCCCGCATTGCCAAACCCATGGTCATGGAACCACTTCATCTTTGCACGTGCACCATTTTTACCCATTACCAGTTTTGTGCGTTTTTTCATTTCACTTTTAGTAAGGCACATCGATGTTTGTATGTTAAACCGTGCACCCGCAATTAAATCACCAAGCAATATTTCATGAGGTAAGTAATTGACCATGACTTCTTTATTGAACCACGCACGGCGCTCAGGGA
>JAOAIH010000099.1 GCA_026414805.1 Spirochaetota bacterium
GAAGACCGCGATAAATTCTTAGCTGACAATGAAGAAGCAGCTTACTATTCGGGCCGTGTATTATCCTCGCAGTTCTACTTAGGAGCCGAATTCCCCAAATTCTTTGGGCGTATTGATGCGCTATTGTTTAATGAAACTGCGGTCATCAAGGCAAGTAAAGATGTCTTTACCGGTGCGCTGTTAGAGTAATATAATTATAACTACAGGCACACAGGGAATTGTGCGCCTGCACAATTTAATTAACCAACCATTTTCATTTGAATATCTCCCGATAACTATCGCTTTTTTTATATATTACTCATGATACCTTTATCAATTCTTCATGATGTGTAATCAAATTTAGCAACATAGTTGGTATCTTTACGTTCATCATGAATAAACAATTATGCAATAGTCTAAAGACAGTAAAGATACTGGCAATAATGAGATTAAACTATTAGCATGTAACGACTTGAAAGATGTAAATATGTTAACAGGCATAAGAAAGCTACTTCTATTATTTGTAATTACTATCGTTCACATAATACAATTTATTATTGTGGGAATAATACATGGTTTTAGCATTCACCATGCAGCAAAAAGCACCATGGCATGGTGCAGGGCATTAGTTAAAAATCTCAATATTGCTGTTGAAATGAATGGAACACTTCCATCTGAGGGTGTACTTGTTGTCAGTAATCATCGTTCATATATTGATATAGCAGTTATTGGACAGTTCTTCCCCTGTACATTCCTTGCAAAAAGGGAGTTGGCAAACTGGCCTATATTGGGTCATGCCGCAAGATTAGCCAAAGTAATTTTTGTAGACCGCAATAATACTGAAAGTAGAAAAATATCTCGTGTAAAGATTTCTCAAACACTGAAGCAGGGGATATCAGTTGTTGTATTTCCTGAAGGCACCTCGTATGCAGGGCCTGGGATACTTACATTTAAACCTGGGACATTTGAACTAGCAGCAGATAATAATATCGCTGTGGTTCCTGTGGCAATTGAATATGATGATATGCTTGATGCATGGGTTGGAAACGACACATTTATTGAACACTTCATACAGACATTTAAAAAGCCAATAGTTAGAGTTACTATCTCATTTGGACCTATACTTAAAAACCACACTCCACAATCTATAATGTATTCTTCACGTGAATGGATAGAAAACACATTATTACATCATAGAAATAAAATCTTAATACAAGAAGCAATTGGAGGTACGCTATGAACCAGCATATTCCATTACAAATACCAAAATTATTTAAATTTCAAAATGAAAATAATGGTACCATATCCAAAAGAAGAAAAACTATTACAGATAAAGATACTAAAATAAGAAAAAATGTACTATACAAATACCAAATTCTCCATAAACCAGGCACATATATGTCTGACCCTGAAATCAAGAAACTTGTGCACGAAATACGTGAAGTTGCCGCAACAGCATTTAATCCAATACCTGAATATCAAGCTATGTGTGGAACCCGTGAAGAGCTGAGTGATAAGGTAATAGCATTAGCATGGGATAAAAATACCTTAGCTGGATTTGCATCAACGGTGGAATTATATATACCTGGCATTGGAAACATTTTGCATCTTGGTCTCACAGTAGTAAGACCTGAACATAGAAGTAACGGGTTAACACATCTTTTGATGCAAAAAGCTATAACTTCATATATATTGAAACACGCCATTTATTTTGATAAATTGTGGATTACAAATTGCGCTGCAGTACTCTCAAGTCTTGTTAACGTTGCATTACATTTTGAACAGGTTTATCCATCACCAAAGAATGTTACATATACTGCACAGCACAAGATCATTGCTGAAACCATTAACGTATTGTACAGGAATAAGCTTTACATTCGGCATGATAGTATTTTTGATGAAAAAAATCATATTTTCAAAGGCAGTATAAAGGGTACTGTTTTTCAAAAAGATGCAAATGATACTTCATATTACCATCGAAACAGTACTTATAATAATTATTATAAAAATCTTATGGATTTCAAAAATGGGGATGAAGTATTACAGGTTGGGTATGCAAGTATACCAGCTGCAATACGACATGCTATTTTTAATCAAATGAAAAAATTTATTCCTCAATAAAAAAAGTATGACGTAATTAATTATCTATCTCACCAATTCAAATTTACATTCTTTAACTAAAAATTATAATCTTACTTATATAACTGTTGACAATTGGAGTATATTTTTTATGTATGTCATTAAGACATTATTATCAATGAAATATTACATAATATTAATCGGAGGTTTGATATGATGCGAAATCCACTAGTAGACGGGCGAGACGTCCAGTTTGTTTTATTTGAGCTATTGAATGTTGATGATTTAAAAAAGTTTCCCAAGTTTGCTGACCAAGACAAAGACATGTACCAAGCTACCATTGACCTAGCATTAAAGATGGCGGTTGAAGAGGTATATCCGGTTAACAAGGAAGCCGATAAAATCGGTGTTAAATATGACCCGGAAACAAAAAAAGTAATAATTCCTGAAGGATATAAAAAAGCATTAACCAAATATAATGAAGCCGGTTTTGTTGGCATGATTGAGGATCCTGAAATTGGCGGTATGGGTATGCCAGGAGCAGTGGCAATAGCATGCAGTGAAATTTTTACTGCTGCAAGTTTATCGTTTACAACCTATCCTGGATTATCACACGGTGCTGCAGCACTAATCAAGAACTTTGGCACCGAAGAACAGAAAAAAATGTATCTTGAAAAAATGCTCACTGGCAAATGGGGTGGCACTATGTGTCTAACCGAACCGGAAGCAGGTTCAGATGTAGGAAATTTGAAAACAAAAGCAATATCTCAGCCTGATGGCACATATCTAATTCAGGGGCAAAAGATTTTTATCACTGCTGGCGACAATGATTTTTATGAAAATATTATTCATCCTGTTCTTGCACGTATTGAAGGAGATCCCCCAGGAACTAAAGGAATTTCATTATTTATCGTACCTAAATACAGAGTAAATCCTGATGGTAGTTTGGGTGAATTTAATGACGTAATTTGTTCCGGTATTGAACATAAAATGGGAATTCATGGTTCAGCCACATGTACTCTTAATTTTGGCGACAATGGCAAATGTGTTGGTTGGCTGTTAGGGCAACCACGGCAGGGTATGAAAATCATGTTCCACATGATGAATGAAGCGCGCCTTGATGTAGCTTTGCAGGGTCTTTCATTATCATCGGCTGCATACATGCACGCAGTGACGTATGCTCGCAACCGTATACAGGGCGTCCACGTTACACAGATGCTCAATCCTGAAGCACCAAAGGTAGCCATTATTGAGCATCCCGATGTCAAACGCATGCTGCTGTGGATGAAAGGTTATGTGGAAGGCATGCGCATGCTAAACTACTACCTTGCCCATAATGCTACACTTATAGAGGTGCTTGATGGCGATGCCAAAAAAGAAGCCCAGGGCATGGTGGAAATACTTATCCCTATAGCTAAAGCAGGCTGTACCGACACCGCAGTGCTAGTTACCTCTGAGGCTATTCAGGTCTACGGCGGCTACGGCTATACCTCCGATTACCCCGTTGAACAGTACATGCGTGATGCCAAGATTACCCAGATTTATGAAGGTACTAACGGTATTCAGTCAATGGACTTAACCATGCGCAAAATCTTAATGAACCCTGAACAGTACAACTATAACGTAATGAAAAAACGCATGGCTGAAACTATTGCTAAAGCAAAAGGTATAGTGGAAGACAAATACATTGAGCTTGTGGAAAAAGGAGTACAGAAACTTGATGAAGTAATTACCATGCTTAAAGACCACATGGCAGCAGGAAGGTTTTTGCATATATTTGCAGCATGTACGCCACTGCAGCAGGCTATGTTTATGCTCACGTTAGCATGGCTGCACTTATGGTCTTTGACACTCACCATACCAAAGATGAAAGAGCTTGTTGGCGACAGAAAAGGTGAAGACCGCGATAAATTCTTAGCTGACAATGAAGAAGCAGCTTACTATTCGGGCCGCGTATTATCCTCGCAGTTCTATTTAGGAGCCGAATTTCCAAAATTCTTTGGGCGCATTGATGCGCTATTGTTTAATGAAACTGCGGTCATCAAGGCAAGTAAAGATGTCTTTACTGGTGCGTTGCTTGAATAAAGTAAAATGATATAACTGTGCAGGCGCACAAACAATGGTGCGCCTGCATTTTATAATTATAATTGAATTTACATAAATGACTCAATAAAGTCCCTCACCTCTTCTTTGCCGTAGTACACACCAAAATGGCCTTCGCATAATATATCAGCGTTAAGCGACAACAGAAACTCAAGTGATTGTATATAGTCATCCCTGTTTGACTTCAACACATCATTTAATGGCCCGTGGACATCCTGTCCAAAAAGTACAAGCTTTCCCTCCGATTCTACTGTCAATGCAGCTGACCCTGGTGAATGTCCTGGAATGTGATACATGGTAACTTTAAGGTTTCCTATTTCAAATATTCTCTCCTTTTCACTCACTTTAATATCAACTGTGCAAGGTGTTAAAAAACTTCCATACCAGCTTGCTGCTGTTACATATTGATCTCCAGATTCTATATACTGTGCATCAAGATCATGAGCTATCACCTTACATCCAAATGTACCGCGAACCTTATGCGCACCACCAACGTGATCAAAATGGCAATGCGTTAAAAAAAGATATTTAAGTGATGAAGCCTGTATATTTTCCCGTGAAAGATTCTTTACAAGCCTGTCATGCCCATCGCCAGTACCCGCATCAACCAGCGCGCTGGCGGTGCCATCAGTGATGCAATAAATAGCTGCATCTGACGGATGCGTAAGATTAGAACCTCCAACCTGATACACATGCTGTGTTATCTTCATACTACTTTCCTTTTATAAATTAATATTCCAATTTGCTTCTTCTTTCAAGCTCTTTAAACAACACCTCTCGCACTTTATCCGCATTTGCTTCAAGTTCAATTGGTTTATTTGCATACTTACAATTAACACCCTCCAGCGTGCCTTCATGATAGCCAACTTTAAACTCACTGAATTTTAACCCATGCGCTGTTGAAATCACTACAGTGCGGTCCTTTTTGGAAATTACCTGCTTTTCAACAAGCTTCAGCAAAACTGCAAGCGCAACACCCGTATGCGGACAGCTGTACATTCCTGTTCTATCTGCCAGCGCTGCTGCATTTGCAAGCTCTTCTTCGGATGCCTGCTCCACAACGCCATCAAACTTTTGCAACGCACGAATTGCTTTTTTAACCGAAACAGGATCGCCAATCTGTATGGCTGAGGCTAACGTCTTTTGCGGTGTGACCGGTTTAAATTCCTTAAAGCCATTCAGGTACGATAGATACAGTGGATTGGCATTTTGCGCCTGAGCCAGCACAATACGCGGCTTCTTTGAGATCAATCCCAATTCAAGCATCATTGCAAATCCATTCCCCAGTGCCGAAACATTGCCTAAATTGCCACCAGGGATGATGATGACATCGGGCACCTCCCAGTCAAACTGCTGCACAATCTCAATTGAGATTGACTTCTGCCCTTCAATGCGTAGCGAATTCATTGAATTTGCTAAATAAATGCTGTTGTCCTTTGTTATCTCCTGCACAATCTTCATGCAACCATCAAAATTAGTATCAAGCGACATCACAATAGACCCATTGCTCATTGGCTGCACTAACTGCGCAGTGGAAATCTTATTGCGCGGCAAAAACACAATTGAAGGAATACCTGCATACGCACAGTATGCAGCCAACGCTGCTGAAGTATCGCCCGTTGATGCACATGCAACCGCCTTGATGGGCTTGCCACGCTGTATCATCTCATTAACCATTGACACAAGCACTGTCATTCCTAAGTCCTTGAACGAACCGGTATGGCTGTTACCACACATCTTTACCCACAGATCATTCATACCAATCATTGCCCCAAATCGTTTTGCCCAAAACAGATTGGTGTTGCCTTCAAACATTGACACAATATTTTCGTTATCTACCTCAGGACACACCCATTCCTTTTTGCTCCACACCCCACTTCCGTATGGCCACTTGGTGGTTCCAGTGCGGCTGTCAAAAAGCTCTCGCCATTTTTTAGGCGATAGCTCCTTTAATCGGTCCATGTCATGGTGCACTTCTAAAAGTTCGCCACACTTTTTACACCTGTATACAATCTCATCAAGCGGATACTCTTCATTGCACCCAGCGATGCAACGAAAGACTGCTTTATAGTTACTATCGCCCTTCATAGTTATTCGTCCTTATTTTCAAAATCTTCAATTGGCAGTATCATAACCTGCCCGTTGACAAATGGAAATTGTTCAATCTCCTGCTTTGCCTTGCGCATACTTGCTTCTTTAGCTTTGTGCGTGGTGATGACAAGTGGCACGTAAGGTGCATTCACTTCTTTTTGGATCACCGAAGCAATGGAGATATCATGTGAACCAAAAACACCTGAAATTTTTGAAAGAATCCCTGCGCGGTCTTCCGTATGAAGGCGCACATAAAACTTAAGCATGCGCTCATCAGGCGTTAGGTAGATGGCATCACCAGCAATGTATACGGTGTCCTTGATGCCGTTTTGCTTTTGTGCTATTGACACAATATCACTCACCACTGCCGATGCAGTGGGGTGGCTGCCAGCTCCTTTGCCATAGAGCGTCACTGCACCGGTCATATCGCCGTAGTACATGATAGCATTGAACTCATTGCGCACGGATGCCAGTGGATGTGTGAATGGGATCATAACCGGCTGTAGTCGTATATCAAGCTTACTGTCAACCATATGGCTTACGCCTAACAGTTTAATGGTATAGCCCATTTCGTGGGCATATTTTATATCAAGCTCAGTAATTTTTGTGATGCCTTCTATATAGATATGCTGCATTGCAACTCGGACATTATATGCTAACATCGATAACAGTGCAATCTTATGCGCAGCATCAAAGCCTTCGATATCAAAAGTAGGATCAGCCTCAGCATAGCCTTTTTCCTGTGCAAGTTTTAGTGCCTGGCTAAATGACATGCCATCTTCTGCCATACGCGTTAAAATATAGTTGGTAGTGCCATTTAAAATTCCCACAACTGACTGTATTGTATTGCCCACAAGCCCATTGCGCAGTGCAGCAACACACGGTATGCCTCCGCCTATTGCTGCTTCAAACGCAAGTGCACCCTTTGCCGTTTGTGCCACTGTAAATATGTCATCACCACTTTCGGCTAAAAGCTTTTTATTTGCTGTCACCACATTTTTACCAGCCTTAAGTGCCGATAGAATAATACTTTTCGCTGGTTCTATACCACCAATAAGTTCAATGACAGTATCAATGTCAGGATCTGTGGTAATATCTTCCCAACGATTGGTCACAGGCACAGTCACGCGTGATGCGATATCGCGCACATCACAGATTTTTACAAGCTCAATGGTTATCCCTGTTTTTTTGTAAATATCGTCTTTATGTTTTTGTAACAGTGTATACACACCACTGCCCACTGTACCAAAACCAATAAGCCCGCATCGTATTTTCATTGTCTTCTCCGTTTTTTATGGATTATAGATATTCTTATGATGGCAGGCATATAGCTGTCAACTTTATTTATTATATTGTTGTACTTGGTTCATGCAATAATAATGACCCGCACAATTTCATTCTGAGATTACACAGTATACTAAGAATTTTATATAAACCTAAAAACCTATCAAGATAATATCATTTAATATAATAAAAAATTTCTACACAAAAAAATGGGATTAACTACTAAAACCCAGTGACCATATCTGGGCAGATATTTTTATTCTGATTAACCCCTAGATCCATTTTTTTAGTAAAGCTCAATGGAGTAGCCTATGCCGGTAAATTAACTAGTTAGTATACTTCCAAGTTAATCTACTTAACAATTACATTTTAATAAACCAAAAAACTATTACAACATCTGACTAATCATTATAAATTTATAAAATACTATTTTACAATAATATTATAAAATTAGTAAAAAAAACAGTTGGGAATAACACATATATTAATTATAGAAAATAACGACATTGGTATATATGATGGATTTTATAATAAGAATATTTATTTCAGAATGGCATATCCTAAAATGAAAACAAGGAATTTATTCTTCATTTAGATATAATTATTATTGAATTTTAAACCTTGGAAATGTTCAATTAAACTATTAACGATAGAATTAAACGCTTAGCTTGTACTAAGTAATAATTTTAAGTAATTAGATACCAAATAACACTTTGAATTAAAAATCTCTTACTTGACATTTACTCTATTTTACACCAATTATACACTTTAATTATATG
>JAOAIH010000100.1 GCA_026414805.1 Spirochaetota bacterium
ATAGGTCGTATACATTTGATTTTTACAGAGAAAAAGGCATACATTGCCTCAAATTCTACTGGGGACCACCGCCAAAACTATTAAAACGAGCACAAATATAAATCATAACGTTAAATCAAACTTAAATTTATGATTACAAAAAAGGTAGTCCAGCATATATATTTAAATAACAAAAAAGGGGGGATAATGACTCTACACTCCCCCTTTTATGGTATTAAACTTACTAACAACCAACAATCACTGCTATAAGCCCATAGTAATTCTAGGCACTGTCTTCTCCACAATACCAAACGGATCTTTAAACTCCTGTTCACGTTTAAACATTAATTTTTTCTGACCCCTGTTATTAAGATATTTTGCCAGCTCCAAGTTAATGCTTTGCCCTGCATCAATTCCATTTTTTGCCAGTAACTGTCGCAATAGCCCTTCTGCTTTCGTTGAAAAACCAATCGAATCCCCAAGTATCCGTCCTGCTTCTTCAGGATTGTGGAAACCAATAGAATTTTCAGCTCCCATAAATATTAGCCTGTATAAGGCTTCAAGATAATAGTCCTTTGCAGTTACATAGAGTAAATCATTGCTCAAGGTGTCTTTAAATTGATTATGAACTTTTTCAAAAAGCTTTGCAACAACGGCTTCATGATACCCAGCTTTAAGCAAGAGCGAAAGAGTTCTGTCCTGAATTTCTTTAATCTGTTTCACTAACCTTTCTTTTGATTGCGGATGGCATTTCAAACATGCAAAAAGGTCATCTTTAAGAGGACTTGTTACATTGTGGTCAGAGATCTTAAACGAACCCACTCGCTTGTATGGCATATGGCAATCAGCACAAGCAAGCCCAGCATTAAAATGTACACTTTGGCGTGTGAAAAACTCAAATTCAGGATGACGGATGAATCCAACCTTAAAACCTGTTACTTCCTGCTTCCACTCACCCCACTGCTGATTCTTTTTAATAAGCTTGATTATATTTTCAATTGAAATATTACCCCATATACTTCCTTCATAGGGATGTTCAAGACCAACCGACTGCATTTGTTCATTCTTTGGGATGTTGTATGTAACATGACATTGTGCACACACCAATATTCTCATTTCCTGTCGTGTAAATTCTTTTTTACCTAATTTTGCCAAACCACTTTTAAATGCTATCCTGTTAATCTTTAATCCCATTGTTTTGTTATCGTGGCAATCAATACATGTTGCTCCAAGGTCTTTATGTTTTTGAGGCAATTTGGCGATAGCATCCTGCCACTTCATGCTGTAAAAAGAATTTCCATATTGTGTAACCAGTGCATCCATATACGGCGACTTGCAGTTTAAGCATACACCGCCGGCTTTTGTACGTGATTGATCGATTTCATCCTGGTCAATGCGCATGTACCAGTGACCACGAGGTTCATAATAGGCAATGCCAAAACCCCACCCCTTAAAAAGCAAAGCCATAAACGGATACTCCGAAAGCTTATCATACATTATTTTGTCAGTATCCCAACCTTTTTTATAAAAGCTTTTTCCTGCAGGTTTGGGATCCTTTGTCTTTTGCCACGATTCATATTCAAGAGGATACACTTTCCCCCATTCAGCAGGGTCATACTCATTGTCAGGAATTGTGCCCACCAGTACTAATTTAGGCTCAGAAGGCCCCAGTGCCCCAACAATATACATAAAAAGCCACAACAACAAAATACCACCTATTGCCCATATTATGTGTTTTCGCTCAATTTTTTGAATTAGCTCATGTAAAAATTCCATTGATGACCTCCATGAAAATTGTTATATATATTCCCAAACACCACCATGCATGATAGTGCAACTTAATGTATTATATTATGATAAAAATACCTGTGACAATCCCAGCACTGCATAGCTCCACCTTGAATGCGGCTCACCATTTCGCTGTGGCACCGTATACAGTTTGCCTGAATTGTTTTTCGTGCATGAGCTGAGGAATGTATTACTTCGCCATAGAGTCTTGTATAAAAAAGTATCACATCTTTCATACCATCAAGCCCCTTCCATAACAGATAGTTGATGCTATTGTTATGAGGTAAGTGACAATCAACACAGGCAATCTGTGTGTGCTTGCCAATATAAAACCAATCCTCATATTGAGGAATCATTACATGACAGCTACCACAATACTGTGGCGTGGAAGTTTTTTGCATAAAGCGTGCAGTACCATACACGCTGAGTACTAAAACTATAAAAAACGAAACCAGCACAATATAAACTTTATATTTCAAGGCTCACCTCCAGAAACATGCCATTGACAAGTAATACTTATTTATGACATATTTTGTTAGCTCCAATGATCAATCCCATTCAACACGATTTCAGTATAGCATTATAAGAAACTTGCAAGCACAGAGTCCATAACTGCATGTGCATTATTGCAATGTCCAATACCTTTAATAATATCCTCTCTGCTTTGGATATAGCCTATTTCTTCAAGCTCATGTTCACAGTGTCGTACCAAATCATAAACTCCCTGTGCGGTAATCTCTAAGTGAAACTGCAAACCTACAATTTTATTATCAATTGCAAATGCCTGATTGGCACATACGTCCGTAGCAGCAATGTGAGAAGCACCATGTGGTATATCAAATGTTTCACCATGCCAGTGAAACGCAATAAACCTCTGTGGCAATACTTGTCCAATAGAATTATAAGATGATACTTTTTGTACTTCATACCAACCAATTTCTTTTGTGAGATTTTTATACACACGTGCACCACACACCTGCGCAATAAGCTGTGCTCCAAGACATATGCCAAGAACATTTCTGCTTTTATTTATGACTTCATCCACAAAACGTTTCTCATCAACAAGCCATGGATACTCCTTTTCATCATAGACACTCATAGGTCCACCCATAATAACCAGCATATCAACACAATCAGGTACTGGAAAATTTGTATTTTGATACACATGTACTATCGCCACTTCTTTCTTTTGTGATTTTGCCCAATCAAGAATGTAGCCGGGGGTTTCAAATGGAACATGTTGAATACATACTATCATAAATTACTATATTATTAAAGCAAAGGCATACTTATAAATTGTATTGTAATGTCAACATTTTACACTTTTGGTCCCTAACTCTCTTTTATCATAACAAGCAGCATCTTTGAAGATTTGTGTGCAACCAGAGCATGAGGAACATTAGCAGGCATAATAAGTGCCTGGCCAGCATTCACTGTATTTTCTTTGCCCCCTATAGTAATAGACATCGCTCCATCAAGTATCATCACAAATGCATCATAAGGGGCTGTATGTTCACTTAAGCTCTGACCTTTATCAAAAGCAAAAAGCGTTATATTGCCACCTTTGCTTTGAATTATTGTTTTACTTACAATGGCATTATTTTGATAATCTATTGCGTCACAATAATTTTGCGGATTGATAAATGAATTATTCATATAGCTACCCCCTGCAGCTCCTGCCTCGCTGCAAACAATTTTTCCCGTGCGGATCATCACAACACCGTGGTAAAATAAGCCTCACACTTTTTTCAAAGAAGATATAGCTCCACACCCAGTTTATCATAACAAAAATTTTATTTTTAAATCCAATCAAATACAGTATGTGTATAAATATCCATATTATCCAAGCAATGTATCCTTTAAGTTTAAGCCCTGCAATCTGTGTAATAGCTTTATTGCGTCCAATTGCAACCATCCCGCCTTTATCTAAATATCTGAACGGTTTTGGATTCTTCCCTTTATCTATCTTTTTTAAATAGTTTCCTACATATTTGCCTTGCTGCATTGCAACCGGTGCTATCATTGGCAATGGCTTTCCATCCTGGATAAAACAAGCCAAATCCCCAATGATAAACACATCCTCATATCCAGGCACTCTACAGTATTCATCCACTACTACGCGCCCATTAGGCATAGATTGCACTTTTAAATCATTTTTGATAAGCTCACCTTTCACACCCGCAGTCCATACTACTGTTTCAGTTGGCAGCATCGTACCATTATTTAAGTACACACCAGTAGCATCAATCTTAGTTACTGCTGCATTCAGTAAAACTTTTACTCCCTTTTTCTGTAATTTTTCGCAGGTATACTCACATAATTCTTTTGCATACATACCGATAAGCCTGTCACTAGCTTCTACTAAATATACCTGTATATTTTCATTTTTTAGCTCAGGGAAATCTTTTTTTAGTGGTCCTGCAATAAGCTCTGCAAGTGCACCTGCAAATTCAACACCCGTTGGCCCCCCACCAACAATGACAATGGTAAGCAACCGTTGCCGTTGTACATGATCACTCACAAACGAAGCACGCTCAAAACAGGTAAGGATATGGTTTCTAAGCACCATTGCATCATCAAGCGTTTTAAGCGGAAATGCAAATTCAAATGTGCCGGGAATATTAAAATAATGATTAACACTTCCCGCTGATACCACCAAATAATCAAAAGCAATTTCCTGCCCCAGGCATACCACTGTCTTAGTTGCATATCGTATTTCACTTACTTCACCACGAATAAACTGAATATTTTTGTTTTTGTGCACAATACTTCGCACCGGTGCCGCAATCTGCTCTGGAGAAACTTCAGCAGCCGAGACCTGATATAACAGTGGCAGGAATGTGTGATAATTATTTTTATCAATAACTATCACCTCAAAATTTTTATTTGCTAAAACTTTTGTAACCCACAAACCGCCAAAACCGGCACCAATAACTACTACACGTTTTTGTTTGTTGTGATCCAAACCAACCCTCCAAAATATTTTAATCCAGCAATCGCTTCTGACCGGTAATCTTCTGAATATCCGTAATATCCTGGGTCACTTCAAGGCACCCAATATATTCACCGTTCTTACGCACTGCGTAGTAGGTGATATAAATTAATCGGTTATTCAACGTAATCCAAAATTCTGCTTTTTGGCGCTTGCCCTGTTTCATTTCATCAAGCAATCGGTTAACCACATGAATGCTTTTATCTGGATGGCAGTTCTGCACCGTACGCCCAATCACTGCCTTTGAACGTACAAAAATTCGGTCAGGAGCATTGTTAAAGTAGCATACTACATCATTTTTGTCAATAAATGTAAAATCAACAGGCATGGTATCAAGCATAGCTTCAAGCTGCTCTATACTAAGTTTTCCTGTTTCAAGCTCAATGATTCCTGATTCAAATTTTGCAGATGAAACACCTGTCACTTTCTCAGTTACCGGGCTATACGACATATATCCAATTTCATCAAATTCCTGTTTCACAAGCTTCCAATCATCATCATTAAAGAATTTATACGAAGTTGGGAATAAGATATTATTTTCCTTATAGAAGTGATCTGCTAGTGTTTCTGAAAGCTGTATACTCTTTATGTGTAATGTGTGCGATAGTTCCCCTGTAATGCCTTTTGCTAGTGCATCAGCTGTATTGTACATTTCTTTTTCAATTGCCCGTATGTTGTCATGCTCCATCCACATTATCTTTGGTGGTTGTGTTACTCCGTATTTTTCCAGCACCGGGAAAAGAACATTTTCTTCTCGTAAATAGTGCATCGATGATTCTTTAAAGAATTCTATAAGTTGCTGAATGCGTGCTAATATTTTGCTATCAGGTTTATCCATTAAATTTGTAGCGCTTTCAACTAACTGTTGTGCAAAATCAAGAAGTTTACTATGCTCTGAATACAGTATATATAAAGGGTGACCCTGTGGTACATCCACCCTGCCTGCATCAATTGATTCTCTAAAAAGATCAATATGAAGTTGACACAGCCTGTGTACCTCGTCTGCTGGCATCCCTTCTTTTATCAGTTCTTCCTCTAACATGCTAATTTGGTGCGGCATTACATTTCCAAACTCCTTTTTAAAAAGTGACTTCATTTCTGCAACATCTGCACCATCATGCAACTTTTTAATCATTGATTTTAATAGTTCTTTCTTTTGTCCCATATCACTCAAAAATTCGCTCATAATATTCTCCTTTTACAAAAACTTTTTAATATACGAAACACTCCCCTTAAATATCATCCGCATACCCGAATAGCGCATAACCTCACGAATCATCGATCTATTTGGTTCGGCATAGCAATGAGTGGTGCAGTCTTTGCAGGCAGGTTTTGGATCGTATGGACATATAATACGCTTGCTTGCTGCATACAGCAATAATTTTTTACACTCATCACATAATTCCAGGTTTAGCCCATTAACATACCTACCAATTTTACCAGTAGCAACAACTTTCGTTCGCGGGGCGTTATGCTTTCCATTACAATATATCTGAATAAACTTCCCCAAAACTACTACATCGTGTTTTATTGAATTATCCCCTGATACCATTTAATATACCTCCATTGAACATAGGGCTGTGGTGATATCATGTAAAACTCTGCCACCAAAAACAACAAACACAGCATTACATTGCCTTCCTATCAGAAAAATTACAGCATCCAACATTAATACCATCATACTCAAAATTTCTGCCGGTTAATTGACACCGAAATGTAAGTGTTGATATTTGGGTGCAATGCTCACAATGAATGCATAATGCAATGTAATCAATTGCACCATCATTCTGCATTGCAGTCACCAGTTGTGTAAGCACTTTAAAAGCAATCTTTTTGTCAAAAACTGGCACCTGTGAAATATATTGAGAAATGTTATATGTAGCACTGTCAATGTGGCGCAAAAGCCTTTCAGCTTTTTTTGTAAGTGTTAAATAATAACTCCTGTTATCACTTTCATCGTAGTGTTTGATCACCAGTTCTTTATCCAGCAATGTCTTCAATGCACTGCTTGCAGTTGCTTTGCTCACATATAAATCTTTTACTATATTAGTTGGTGTAACTGGCCTGGCAACATAACAGTTTTTAACAAGCTTTAAAATCTGAATCTGCAACGGTGTAAGGCTATATTCTTCCGATATTTTCCACAAAAGTGCTCGCCTGATATCAGAAATTTTATCAAGCAGTGCCACAATATTCTCATCCAGGCTCTTTGTGCTCATATACTACCCATGTTAATAGTTAGTAGTACTAACTATATTCCGCATACAAAAAATGTCAAATTATTTTTAAATATTTCTTTACTTTTCTTCTTTATGTTTTTCCAAAATTTCCTGAGCTAACATCTTTAATTTTGGAGACACTTTTAACGGCGGGAGTTTCACTCTGAAAGGACTGTCTTTTACCTTGTCATTGCCCAGCCATTTGCCAAGGGCAAAAATCATCCGCTCCATAATTTCATCTATCTTTTTCTGACTTCCGCTCATTCTGTAGAATTTCAGGGCAATAAGCGGAAGTTTTTTGTCATAGTAATAGTAATCGCCTATACGCTGCAGGCCATCCTTATACCCAGTTCTAACAAATATCTCAATGGCTTCTTTAATCTTGCCCTGGTTAAAAAATTCATTACCTTTGCGTATTAGCGCTATTCTTTCTTTACTATCCATCGATCACCTTTTCACAGTAACTATCGCCCAAAACAAATATCATTACAAATTTAACTGCATCACAATTTTGTATAACATCATTACTTTTTATTGACATATACCATGCATAGCGATAGATTTGTTTATTGATTCATTTTTTTGCAATTTTTATTACCGTAGTAATATAGTGTACTATCGGTTTTTATGCAACAATTATTTATTATGTTACTATGACAGTTAACGTAAACTGTTATTATGTGCGATAGTAACCGGAAATTACAACAACAAAAGAGATGAGTCCATGGCACATATAATCATTGACACTAACCGTTGCAAAGGATGTTACTTTTGTGTTAAATATTGCCCCAAACAGATAATCACCATTTCAAAACAATATAACTCCATTGGCTATTTCCCAGCCGAGCTTGCTTTTGATAAAAAGGACCAGTGTACTGGTTGCAAAACCTGTGCACTGATGTGCCCCGACACTGCCATAGAGGTGTACAAATGAGAGTCCTGACAAAAGGAAATATTGCCCTTGCTGAAGGTGCCATACAGGCAGGATGCCGCTATTACTTTGGCTACCCCATAACCCCGCAGAATGATATACCCGAATATCTTGCAAAACATCTTCCGCGAGTAGGTGGCACATTTATACCTGCCGAAAGTGAAATTGCTTCAATTAACA
>JAOAIH010000101.1:0-357 GCA_026414805.1 Spirochaetota bacterium
ACAATCATGCATAAAAAGCTAAAACGCAAAGTTAGTTATCAAAAGTTAGTGCGATTGGAATTATATAAACTAATAAAGCATCTTTTAGGTGAAGAGGAATATCAAAGCTTTAAAATCTGGTGGTAAAGAGTAATGTATGTTATCATTTTGAGATAGGGTTATTTTTTTTAAATATTATTAATCTTATCATTAAGTGGTCATGTATGTATATCATTCTTGTGTACGACATATCAACATTGACGTCAGCAGGGCGCAACCGCCTTCCAAAAGTTCTGACCAAGTGCAGGCAATATTTACATCATACCCAAAAGTCGGTATTTGAAGGCGAAATAACAGAATCAAAGTTGTTTACCTTAA
>JAOAIH010000101.1:362-7791 GCA_026414805.1 Spirochaetota bacterium
AAGTNATTTGCTTTAAAACAGGAGATAGCAAGGCTGATAAATGATAAAGAGGATTATGTTGTGATATATCAGCTGCCTCAAAAAACAGTTTTAGAAAGAGAAAATATTGGAATAGATTTTGATCCAACTGATAGAATTATATAAAGAGTTGACAAAAATATAAAAAATTAGTTAAAATGCACTACTGAAGGTTCGAGAAACTTATACTTTAGCTGATTATCATATTTTATAATAATAACCCATAATAGCCGTAGAATGACGGGTTTAAGCTTCCAATAGTGGGATTTAAAGGGTGATAAAAATGATCAAATGATAATGCGACATACAGTTTAAGCTTCCAATAGTGGGATTTAAAGCACTGGGGTATATGCTGTTTCTCGTTTATATCGAGGTTTAAGCTTCCAATAGTGGGATTTAAAGCTGGAGTACGATAGGTTCGTTTGATCGATATCCTGGTTTAAGCTTCCAATAGTGGGATTTAAACTATACCCCCCTCATAATTTTTCTAAATTTTTTGATTGTGTTTAAGCTTCCAATAGTGGGATTATGAAGGTTAAAATTTTTAAATCTCACATATTAAGAAAATAATTTTTGTAGAAAAGGCTATTACATACCACTTTTTATTTCCTAATGTATCTTCTCTTTCTTCAATAAGATATTTTGCAATTCATCTTGGGTAAATGTGTATTCTTTTTTGCAAAATACGCAGGTAATATGAGCTCCATGGTCTTTTTCAATCATATCTTCTAATTCATGCTTTTCTACCGATTCAAGTATTGTTGCTAATAGTTCTTTTGTGCACCTGCACCTGTGTTTCAACAGTATTTGGCCAAGCTCTTTTATTTCTTTGCCAATAAGCTCTTCAATGGTGTCTTTGAGTGTATGCTCTTCTTCCAGATGTTTATCCAATGAAAAACCGTTTTGCAATTTGTTTTCAATTATTTCAATAACAGAAGTTGGTGTACTAGGAAATGTTTGTATTAATATCCCGCCCGAGCGGTTTATATCACCTTGCTTGTTGCAATTCACTGTAAGTATGAGTGCCGAAGGTATTTGCTCTGATTCAAGTAAGTAGTACGCAATGTCCTTTGCAATATCTCCATAAATAATTGGGGACACGCTTTTATATGGTTCACGTAAGCCTAAATCACGGGTTACAGTAATAACACCTGCTCCCAATGCTTTAGAAATATTTAACGTATCAGATTGCAATTCGTTGTCTACAAAGGGATTGCCAACAAATCCGCGTACATTTCCTTTACCATCAACCTGGACAAGGATCTCTTTTAAAGGACCGCTGCAGCTTATATTAATGCTTAACGTGTCGTTGGAATCAGGCTTAATTGAAGAGGCAGCAAGCAAAACAGCAGCGTTAAGTGTGCGTCCAAACGCTATAGTTGCGTGGGGTGTGGTGTTGTGAATGGTGATGAGTTCCTGCAACAAACCTTTTGTCAACGTTGCATAAATTCGCAGATTATATTCCTGGCAGATGTATCTTATGCTGCAATTATCTTCCATAGTAACTATCGCCCCAATTAAAATTCACGTAATGACTCATGTACACCTTTTGCAATTTCAAACCAATAATTATACGCAGCTTCGTGTGGATTTTCTTCAAACTGATTTAGCCAATGTATCAGTTCTTTATCATTTACATTTTCGACCTGATGCAAACGCTTAAGGTAGGTTTTTATGAAATCAATGTTTCGTTGCGATTCCCAGTATATTGATACATTACGGCTATTAATTCTGCTGGCGGTCATTTCAAGACTTGTTAAAAATTCTTTGTGCATGTTGTACAGCGAGGCAATAATTTCGGGTATCATGTCCTCAGCCCACAGACGATGAAAGCGGCAAAATCCGGTATTATCAAGCATGAGTTCTTTGATCATGCGGTGTGCGTTTTTGCGGCCCAACTCGCGTGGTGGTAAAAAGTCGTAGCCGTAGTACATGTAATATTTTCCCATAATAGGCATGGGCGATAGCACCCCAGGAACCCAATACTGGTTGGGAACAATCCACCCTTTGCGCGCATTTGCATTATACACAAAGCAGTCAATAATATCTTTACTTTTTTCGCGTGCCAGTTTACGTGCAAATTTGCGCGCACCTTCAGTCAAATCAAGAATTCCTTTTTTGTGAATGATAGCATCCAAAAGCTGGCTTGCAATTTGGGCATTGTGCTTTGAGTCCGTTTCAACACTGAAGTTAACATGCGAAAACACTGGCAGGTGCGATACTCCTACTTCCTCAGGCTTAAGTAGTTTGCGGTCAAGACATTCCATAAGCCATGACAGCACGCCACCAACTGAGATGGAATCAAACCCATACATGTCAGCCTTATGCACCAGCATTTCGGCTGCGCGCTGGTCAAATACACCACACAGTGGTCCCATTGCCTGATAGGGCTCATAGTCCTTTTTGTAGATATCGCGCATCTTTTTGCAAACAGCTGCGCATGGTTCGCCACAAGTCCTCATGCTTTTTGTGGCGATAGTTTCTTCATTAAATTGTTTAAGGTAATGATCAACAATAAGCTTTTGATGAATCGCAAGTCGTTGTTCTTCGGTCATGTAGATTGAGCGATAGTTAAATGCCAAAAGCCTGCCGCCGATAGTAGCAAAGTTAACGCCAAATGTACCACCAGTATTAAACTGTGGATCGAAGCGATACTTTGTTGCTGCTTCTAAGTCCTTGGCTGCAAGCTTTTTGCTGTATTTGTCGATAAACCATTCGTCGGCAACTTTGCGGTCTCTGAAGTCTTCATCAATATATGTACCGCCGTAAATAATAGCAGCAATGCCATGTTCGCGAAAAAGCTTAGAGCCAAAGCCGCCGCGTCCTGCCCAGGTATCAACCCAGATAAGTGTTCCATCCTTTACAGGAGCCGAACACAGTGCGCCAAAATCAGTTGCATGCGCAGCAGGGCCTGTTGCAATTACACGAGGGTCGGTTATATATTTATCAGCAAACATTGAAAGCACTTCATGCATCAATGAATATACCCCACCGTGGCCACTTTCCCATATTTTAAAGACATCAATAGGTTTTATCTCAATTTCTATCTCTTCACCGTGCACACGATTGAGGTATAACACCGAAGGGGTAGGTGCTTTTTTTGACAATGCTATCATGTTTATTCCTAAGTTATCAAACACCAGTCCAGCACCGCCCATAGAAGATATGAAAAAGCTGTTCCAGCAGGGTGAGTATCCATTCACAAATAGGCGGTTTGATCCAGGAAAGATTGAGCCTGCTAAAACACCAACACCAATATTAGTGGTATAATAGCGCTGTGCTATGTGTAAGCCTAAATCAATGGGGCCAAAGAAATCGCCAATGGGGTAGCGTGCTAAGCGATAGTAACCGGTTGAAAGGTCTATAAAGAGTACTTTTTGATGATGTTGCATGTTCTTTCTCCTGAAAAAAGCTGAGTAGAATACAGGCTGTTGCCGGTATAATCAGTCAAGCTGATCTTGATTGAGCATTTTTCCTAATAGTCATGCTGAACTTGATTCAGCATCTTTATCAAAGATATACCTTTGCAATGAGTAAAAATTACAGACTGCCAGTCAACCAATAGATTCCGGGTCAAGCCCGGAATGACAACAAACAAAGTCATGCTGAACTTGATTCAGCAATTTGCCTAATAGTCATGCTGAACTTGATTCAGCATCTTTATCAAAGATATACCTTTGCAATGAGTAAAATTTACAGACTGCCAGTCAAGTAATAGATTCCGGGTCAAGCCCGGAATGACAACAAACAAAGTCATGCTGAACTTGATTCAGCATTTTGCCTAATTGTCATGCTGAGCTTGATTCAGCATTTTGCCTAATTGTCATGCTGAACTTGTTTCAGCATCTTTATCAAAGATATACCTTTGCAATGAGTAAAATTTCCAGGCTGCCTGTCAACCAATAGATTCCGGGTCAAGCCCGGAATGACAACAAACAAAGTCATGCTGAACTTGATTCAGCATCTTAATGTATATTTAACCGTATATTATAGGTTCATGTATATCAGCAACACAAAATTGTAAAGTAATAGTATTGAACACCTTCCGTAAAAAATCAATATTTTCTTTATGTGGACCATAATATTCTGCAAGGGCGTGTTGTGGCAGTTTAACTTTGAGCGTTTGTATATTAGTGTTGTGCTGCAAAAAGTTTTTAATCTGATTTTCAAGTGTACTGCGATAGTATCGTGATTTTACTAAGTATCCAAATGAAGGATGATAGGGCCCTGCAATAATGGTATCAGCCACAGAGTTATCAAAAGGATGAAGTCCAATTCTGATTACAGGAATATTGTTTCTGGTGAATATATCATATAAAATTGCACACAGTTCAATAGCTTTATCTAATGATAGATGGGTAAACCTGCCTTCAATGTAGAATTTTTCTAATGCAGTATCTTTTATGACAACAGTTGGATATATGCGTACTCCATCAGGTTGCAAATCTACAGCTTTTTGGGCACCTTCAATTGCTTTTTCAAAGCTATCGCCAGGTAAACCAGGCATAAGCTGTAGTATAAGATTAAAGCCATAGTCTTTGATGAGTTTTGAAGCATTTACTGTATCCTGTACAGTGTGTCCACGATGTGATTGTTGCAGCACATCATCATACATGGATTGTGCACCCAGTTCAACAGTTGTCACGAAAAATTTTTTTAGAAGTGAAAGCGTACTGCTATTTATGTAATCAGGGCGTGTAGATAGCCGGATGCCGTGAATTGCATGCAATGAGTAATATCTATACGCTATCGCCAAATACTTTTCTTGTACTTCAACATCAAGGCCGGTAAAACTGCCACCAAAAAATGCAATTTCAATATGAGTAACAGTTGTTTTTAACTTTTGTAAATAGCTATCAATTTTTTTTACAATATATTCTTCATCAGGGAGAATGCGGGTATTGCTAGTGTAAATCTGGTTGCAAAACACACAACGGTGCTTGCAACCAGAGTGGGGAATAAAAAAAGGTATCGTTACATGAGTTTTTAACATGCAACAGTTTAATCACTCATTTTTGGAAATTCTTTTGAATATTGTGATGGTTGGCTTTTTTTAATTTCCATAGAGCGAGTGCCAGTAATAAATCCATACCATTTGTATACTGAATCTAAAAGTATAAACACTGCTAAAACAATCATGAGGCCTAGCAGTAGTATGTTGATCATGTATGTATATGCATCGGGCTGTGAAGAAAACGCTTTTGGAATATACTCAAGTATAAGTGTGATTCCTGCAGTAAAGGTTGTGGTTAACATAAATACCATGGGGATAAGGGTTACCCATATATACTTAACTTTGTTCATTTTAATAATAACTGTTGTACCTATACACAGTGCCAGCATTGCCAGTAGCTGATTTGCGGTACCAAACATTCGCCATATTGTTTGTACAGAACCAGTGTAAATAAAATATCCCCATGCAATAACCACTAACAGGCTTGCTATAATATTACCCCAAAGTGACCTGAGTTCGCCAAAGGGCTTGTACACATATCCGCCCAGCTCCTGAACTACATAGCGTGCTACCCGTGTGCCGGCATCAATTGTTGTTAAAATAAAAAGCGCTTCAAACATAATAGCAAACTGATACAGATATGCCATAAGGTGGCTTAAAAAGGGAATTGAAGAAAAGATGTATGCCATCCCTACTGCTAGTGACACTGCACCTCCTGGACGTCCTGCCAAATCAATGCCTACAAGCTTTGATAAATCATTTATTTTGTCTACCGGAAAGCCCATTTGAGCTAATGTATCAAATGAAAGGTGAGTATTGATGGCAAAGTAATCTCCGGGGATAAGTACGGCAGCAGCAATGAGTGCCATCATTGAAACAAAACCTTCAGTTAGCATGGCTCCGTAGCCAATAGGGAGAGCATATCGTTCATTTTCAATCATCTTGGGTGTTGTCCCTGATGAAATCAAGGAATGAAATCCAGATATTGCTCCGCATGCAATTGTGATAAATACAAAAGGAAATAATTTTCCGGGTATGATTGGCCCATTGCCATTGATGAATCTGGTAATAGCTGGCAGGTGCAAATCAGGATGCACGGCAACCACACCAACAGCAAGAAGCAGTATCACACCAATTTTCATAAATGATGACAGATAATCACGGGGAGCAAGCAAGAGCCATACTGGCAATACACTTGCTATAAAACCATAGACTGCAAGTGCTATCGCCAAATTATGTTGGTTCATTGTAAAGATACCCTCAATGGGTGTTCCCAGTATATGACGGCCGTAAATAACCGTTAAAAGCAGAAGCACAATCCCAATCAAAGATGTCTCAAGGACTCTTTCAGGGCGTATGGATTTCATATAAACTCCCATCAGCAATGCTATTGGTATTGTCATTGCAATGATGAAAGTGCCCCATGGATTATTGTATAGCGAATTTACAACAACAAGGCCAAGCCCGGCGATAGCTACTATTAAAATAAACAAAACTGCAAATAAAGCTGCAAGCCCTGTCACAGGCCCAATTTCCTCTTTTGCAATCTCAGCCAGTGATTTTCCATCTTTACGGATTGATGCAACAAGGATAACCATATCATGGACACCACCAGCAACTACTGAACCAATCAATATCCACAGAAAGCCTGGCAGATATCCAAACTGAGCAGCAAGCACTGGTCCTATTAACGGGCCAGCACCAGCTATTGCTGCAAAATGGTGTCCAAATAATACCCATTTATTTGTGGGGTAATAATTGGTATTGTCATTAAGGCGGTATGCAGGAGTTACGCTTGTTTCATCAAGTGCAAGTACTTTGGCTGCTAAAAATGCACCATAAAAACGGTATGCTAACATGTAAAAGGTGGCAGCTGCGGTAACAATCCATAAAGCATTAATTTTTTCCTGGGGATTATAAATTTGAGTTACTATTGCAAATGAAAGGGCAAACAATAATGAAATAATAATCCAGAATGTTATTTTTATAAACTTCTTCATAGTATGTCTCCTGATGAAGAAAATTTTATGTGCTTATGGTAGATACCTCTTTTATCTTTGTGTCAAGAGATTTTACTAAAAAACTGTAAGCTAAAGTCATTTAAATGAAATTGTTAGCAGGACTATTTCAGGATAGCTATTGGTACGGATTGGCGGTCCCCATGTACCATAACCGCTTGATACATATACATGAGTATTGTTAATTATTTTATATCCCCAGCTGACTTCATACAGTTCGGCTGTAATATAATGGAACGGAAATAATTGACCATGATGTGAATGACCTGAAAGCAGGAGGTCAACCGGATATGTTGCTGTTTGCAGAATTTTGAATGGCTGATGATCAATTACTATGATAGGTTTTGAAACATCAACCTGTTTCATGAGTTCTTTCAATGATGCACGGTGTATTCCAGTAAATGCAAATTTGCTTCGGTCATCACGGCCAATGATCTGT
>JAOAIH010000102.1 GCA_026414805.1 Spirochaetota bacterium
GTACCAACTAATCCCAAGTTTCAACGAGCCCCTTTAATTCTATGGTCACTACAGCTGCGCCGCTTCATTCTACAAGCTGTCTGCCATAATGAGATCCTTCGCCTTTGGCTCAGGATGACAATGTAAAAAAGCATAGGATGACAGATAAATAAAGGCTCAGGATGACAGATAATTAAAACTCATGATGACAAATAAATAAAAGCTCAGGATGACAAATGATTTAAACACTGGATGACAAATAAATCTCAGGATAACAAATAATTTAAACTCAGGACAACAAAGAACAAAAGTTCTGGATGACAAATGATAAAAATCCAGAATAGCAAATAAACTTAGTCTCAGGATGACAGTAAAAATTATATTAAATAATTTTATTATTGCATTACATGCCGCTATAAAAAACAAATCATGGAAGAATTGCAAACAGACACCCCCAAAACCAATCACAGCACCACTATTCAGCCTGTTTGCAAAATTAGGCGGGCTTTTTATATATGCAATGGTATCTTTTTTACAATCAGACCAAATACGGATTACAAATACGGATTATACTATTTATTTTTTACTTTTTCAAAAGTGCAACAATTTTTAGAGCTATCGCCAAAATTTTTTATTTGCATTTTTTTAGATATACAATTCTGAGTTAAATTCTATGCAATATTACTATTCATTGCACATCTTAAGATACATCTAAAGCAATATCCTATTGGCTATGAAACCAAAATATTCTGGTTGTCAAATTGATAAAAATTATAAATCAGATTTACCGTTACAACCAGATACAATATTTTTTTATGATTATTGAGTAATGATAAATTCTGAGCTATAATTTCAGATGATATATTAACATTTGTACAATATACTCTGATTACAAATCCTAATAACTAAAGTGGCAAAGCAATGATAAAAACAATTTTTGAAAGCTTAAGGAGCAAATGGGTTTCTTTTATAAATACTAAATATGGCAACATTATTGTAATTTTAATATTTTCAATTATTTATTCATTAGTCTTCAATGCTATTGATTTCATGCGATATCCAGTAAAATATGGCAATACGTTTTTAAATACACTCCTGCTTTTTATACTAACAATCCCACTTGTTTTTTATTTTTTTCTTGTTGTTTCTATTAATAAAACCTTATTTACTGTTGTTACTTTACTTACCACTTTTTTAAGCTCAATGATGCTTTACTTTATTATAGTATACAAAGTCAGAATATATTTGTTTGATACGTTTATTTTACTGTTACAAACCAATCCTCACGAAGCAAAAGGTGTGTTAAGTTTTGATTTAGTAATAATGACGTTAACTATTACTCTTTGTGCTGCTTTGTTTCTTTATGCTTACAACAAATTTTATAATCCTGCAATTGGGAAGCAAATTAAAATCATATTAATATTCATTTTAAGCCCAATTCTTTTAGTACTATACTTTTCAAGGCCTGTGATGCCATATGCGTTCTTTTATGCTATTAATATGTATAACAAATACCAAACAATTATACATCAACCCCGCACAGATATCTCAAAACTACCTTCATTCTTTAACAAGGAAAAAAACAGTGATCTTACTGTTGTATTCATAATAGGAGAGGCGGCACGTGCAGATCATTTTTCAATAAACGGATATACAAGAAAGACATCACCAAATCTTGAAAAGCTACAGGTTGTAAGCCTTCCAAATATTGACTCAATCTACGGAGTTACCAATAAATCAGTTCCACTAATGATGACACGGGCAACAAAAGAAAAAGAAGATATCACATATAAAGAAACTTCCTTTGTGTCATTATTTAATAAACATGGATTTACTACTGCATGGATATCCAATCAGGACCTTATTGACAATAGCTATTCAAATATAGCAGCATTTGCCAATGAAGCATCAATCAAAAAGCAAATTATATGGAATAAAAAAGACAACAAAAACTTCAGTGTAACAAATGCTTCTATCCTGGATGAAAACATGCTACCCGAATTGGATGAGCTAATGAAAATTAAGAACCGAAAGCTCATAATATTACATTGTATGGGAAGCCATTGGGAATTCCACAAGCATTATCCCGATACTTTTAGAAAATATATGCCAATTTGTACTACAAGCAATGTATCGCGGTGCAATCACGATGAGCTTATAAATAATTACGATAATTCAATTTTGTATGCTGATTATTTCATATCTGAAGTTATACGGCGGTTACAAAACACAAACGCAATAGTTATCTATTGTTCAGACCATGGAGAATTTCTTGGCGAAGATGGCTACTATGGCCATATACCGGGTATACACAGGAAAGAAATAACAAATCCAGCCATGTTTGTTTGGATGTCAGATGAGTATAAAAAGAGAAACCCCGAAAAATATACAAATCTTTTGAAAAATAAAAATAAACACCTTCCTACTTATATTATCTTCCACAGTATTTTAGATGCTGCCTCAATATACAGTAAAGCAGCAGATTATACGCTAAGTATATTTTCTAAAATGTAACAATTCACTATTGTTGTAAATTCAGGGATTAACTTTAAAAACATCTTTTAAGGCTTTCAGCTCCCTGCTGGTTGCATAAACTACCGGTGATCCATCTGCAAATAATTTTTTTTGTTGTGGCAAAGGCACATCGCCTTTTATAATATAATACACAATTCTGTTTCCTACCTGCAATGTATTTATTGGTGGAATACTTACTGGATTTATATCAAGGAATATCTTTCGTACAGCATTAAGGCTTTTGACTGGCATATTAGGGCGAATAGAAGAATAATATTTTTGATCAACTCCAATTATTTGCAAAGCTTCAGTTAGATTTTTCCCCTCCATACGAAGTTTCTGAACCTTATCATATATGTCTTTATCCTTTATATAATACACGTAATCAGATACAATGGGCACTCCATCGTTATAAGCTCTGTTAAAAATGGTAAAATATGTGAAAAACCGCAGAAACTTATGTTCTTTTAATTTTAATAGATTATTATAGTACGGTTCTGCTTTATCAGGCAATATACTACTAGAAGTAATGATAATTGCTGTAATTGTTATTATGACAATAAACATAGCAAAAACTTTAACCTGATTGGCATTGTTAAAAATATACATTTTTTATTAATAACATCAGCTAAATATGTAATACCGGAATCGATAGCAAAAGCGATAACAAATACCATGAATGGCAACGCAAAAAGCAGATGGACTTCTTTATATGCCAGTGCAGGTATTATGGGATTAATACTCTTAACTGCAAAAAGCATTATTAAAAAGAATATAACACCAGGAATAATAACAGATTTTATTTTTATATCTGACCTTTTCCAGATAGGATACAGCAAAATAAGATATAAATAAAATGGTATTCGCCACCATAGTTGTGATTTAGTATATCGTTCAAAAAGCTGCCAAAAAGATATGGGAACAAACTTTTCAAGGGTAAAATGATGGCCAGTGATAGCATGATATCTAGCCATAATATCACCAGTATAGTAATAAAATACTGCTGTTTCAAAAAGGAATAATACAAACAAAACTGCACTGTAGAATATTGCATGTTTCATATTTCGTTTAAAAAGCCATATAACCAGCAAAAAACCTGGCATGAAGAAAATATCAAGTTCATGAGCACAATATGCCCAGAACAACAGAAAAGCTGACATGGTCAGGTATAAAAATTCTTTGTTATTGTCATCTTTATATTTTAGCAATAAATAAAACGATGCTGTAACCAGAGGACCACCAACAGCTTCAGGAACTACCTGCGTACCAAACCGTATGATATACGGGCACAGCATATATAGAATTGCTGCAAAAAGACCAACAGTTGAGTTTTTTACGTATTTCCCAATTTTATATATAAGAATGACATGAATGACAAAAAACAGGTTTGGAATTATAAGTGATACTGCAGGATGAACTCCAAATAAAAGCTGGCTAATCCATATAGGGATTATCAGCCCAAACCGAGCAGTCTGGTGATCAAGCTCTATATACGGTATATTATAATATAAATGTTTTGCTGCAAACCAATAGTTAATTGCATCGCCACCAATATCAAACATCCTGAAGGTGAAAAACTTATAGATAACAACAAACACCACAATAAGTAGCACCATCATCCTTTCATTTTTTTGTGCGATAGTATCCATTAAGAACTCCTGTAAAACATTTTACATGAAAGACCAATAAACACAATCTTCTAACTGTTTAAATTATTGCAACTAAAAAACAATTGATTTTTCCAATGAGCTATCGCACAATAGCAAAAAATCATTAAGGAAATGGCTATGGAATTACTCAGAATATGGCAGGAAACCAATATTAAAGATGTACAGGAACATTTACTAATGGCTGATGACCTTTTTGGGTTTTGCCCGGGTTGTAAAACGCCGGGTTTAAAATTACAAGAATTACAAAAGTGCCCAAACTGTGCCAGGGAATTCAAATATGTAACCAGTAAAGATGCCCGTGGTAGTAAAAGCGCCGAAGTTGTAATGCGATTGAAGAAAAAACTTCCACATCTCACCTTTGTTGATTACGACGACTATGAGCGATTGTCCAGCAAAAATAAAGCTGCGGATTTATTTAAGAATATGTAGCTTAAAAAAAATCTATCTTGACAATTTTTCTTTTAGTTGTATTATTTTATGTCGATGGTATTATATATAGTTAAAAGGTTTGTAAATGCCTAAAAAAGCTGCTATCTCTATTCTACTCTGCATATTTATTCAGTGTGTAAATACATACGTATTTGCCCAGCGTTACTTTGGGGTGGGAATCCATATTGGCGCTCAACATGACGTTGGTGACCTTACTTCATTTTATCCTGATGCACAAACCGAGCCGCAAAACAGCGCTATTTTTGGTGTTGCCCTGCGTTTATCAGTACCTTTCTTCTTTATCCGCACTGGTGGTGATGCATCCTTTACAATTAACAAAGGCAAAGTGTTGGAAAATCAGGCCACTGTAGGTGTTAGCACATACAATGTTGCGTACACCATGCTTCCTATTTATGCTGGCCTACAATTTCCGCTGCAAGACCGCGGTGCATTCTACTTAGGTGGTGGGGCATCATATTTTTATGGCACTGGAAAGGCGAAATTATCCAATGGCACTTCTGAAGATATCGACGCAACTGCGTTTGGTGTAGGATTTTTAGCCGGCATGCAACTGCATGTTACAAGTTCGTTTTCACTGTATATGGAATGGATGTATGTTGATGCACGTTCAAAGCCAGTCATTGCAACTACAGGTACTTATAATCCTAATAATTACAAAGACCTCTTTATTGATTACAGTGGCCACAGAATTATGATAGGTGTCATGTACTATGTTTTATAGACTCGTAATACTAATGCTATGTTGTGCGATAGCTCCGGGGATAGCTTTTGCGCAAATATCACCATTTAATCAGGCAATTAGCCTGTATGCTGGTTACATCCCATCTCTTGGGGGCAACTTGTATTCTTATGAACAGGAACATACCTTTGGCTCTGCAACAGGAATTGATGGAATAAACAAATCACAAACAGGATTTTCAACTGCACCTATTCACAGATTGATGGGTGCAACTGTAGGAGCAACATTCAAAGTTGTAATGTATGATTTCTTCACCGCTAGAATAGGCATAAATTATTTTAAAAGCGTATGGGGTGGCAAAGGCAAAACCGTATATAACGACGGCGGCACCAACAGGCTGCTTGAATGCAATTACAACTTTGATGGCTTTGATATCCCATTAACATTAGGCATAGTCATCCCCTTTTATAAAGACATGAAGATAACCTTTTCGTGTGGGGTTGCGTATGCATGGGGACGATATAAAAATAAATTTGAGTCAGATGCACCACTATCATATAAAGGACACTTCAAAGGAACTGCATATCCGCTGGTGATAAATACTGAAGGCGAATATTTTATTAATGAAAAATTTGCCTTAACTACATCACTCACATATTATAAGGGAACAACCGAAATAATTAAGGACTCCAAGAAAGGTGACGGCAATACAGATTATGCTCCGATAGATTTTTCAGGGTATCGTTTTTTACTGGGTGTATCATATTATTTTAAACCAATATAAAGATGGATACAATGACAAGAGTACACCATAATACATTATTAACCTGCATCATGTTGCTATGTGTTATATTTGTTGTATCACATGCTTATGCCATTGGTGAATTTTCATTGGGTCTTAATGCTGGTATAACATATGACCCCAATCATTTAGAACCAACAATAACACAATGGAATACTACTGCAAAAACCACAGCCACATCCGTTGAACAGATTACGATACCCTATTCATTTACCTGGGGAATTAATATTCGCTATCAGTTTAATTATTTTCTTTTAAGGATTGGTACACATTTCACAAGCCCTTACAGCGTGCGTGGAAAAGCTGACGCAAATAAAGTTACCATTTCAACATATCAGTTTGGCCTACCCGCCACAGTTGGACTTATTATGCCCTTACGGCAGCGCACATATTTTTTTATTGGTACCGGTATAACATATAACTATGCATACCTTGAATGGAAGCAAACAGCACCTGCCAATAGATATCGCTTTGCTGATTCAATACCTGGATTTCACTATATGATGGGAGCCGAAGCACCCGTTACATCAAAGATCACTTTATCGGTTGAATGGATGCACCAAGAAGGCCGCTCAATACCCATCAAGGATGAGATTGGTGGCACAATAAAACAAACCATATCCGTTAAAGGTGATTTCCTTCTTTTTGGCGTTAACTACTATATTGCAATGTAACCCATGGAAACTAATATCTTTGTCTTGTTTATTGCCTTTCTTTTTGGCGCAAGCTGGGGCAGCTTTTTATATACATTTATTTTACGATATATTGATGGTACATACAGTAACAATGCGTTTCATGCGCTTACCTATCCATCCCACTGCCCATATTGCAAAGAAAAAATCAAAACAGCATACCTTATCCCTATAGCAGGCTATTTCCTTGCCAGAGGTCGCTGCAGTGAATGCAAGCAATCAATTTCTTTTCTTTACCCTTTGTCTGAAATCGCCTGCGGCTGTGTTGCTATCGCCACCCTTTTATTTTTTAATTGGGCGATAGCTCCTGCATATTTTATTGCAATTACCACCAGCGTATGTATTGCCATAATCGACGTCATCACTATGGAAATACCAAACTTTTTAGTGGGAATTCTATTTTTATCAGGCATTATTGTGTGCGCAACAGAAGGTGAGTGGGTAGTGCATTTTCAAGGTGCAGCATTACTCTTTGCTGTCTTCATTGTGCCGCTATTATTAATTAAAGGCGGATTTGGTGGTGGTGATGTAAAATTTGCTGCTGCAATAGGATTTTTCTTAGGATTATATGAATCAATAGTAGCTTTGGAGATAGCTCTAATCACAGGTGCACTGTATGGAATAGGATATGCAGTGTTTAAGAGCAAAACGCTCAAAGTGCACATACCATTTGGTCCTTTTTTAACATTAGGATTTATTCTTTCACTTTTAGTTGGAAAAGATGTTGTTCAGATATATTTTTCTTTTTTGAATAAGATGCTCTGACCCCAGTAAATAATGTGTCAACCTGAACGTGATTCAGGATCTTGAAATCTAGGCTCTGACCCCAAATTTTGCTATCCCTCCCA
>JAOAIH010000103.1 GCA_026414805.1 Spirochaetota bacterium
GTATGTGTACGCTTGAAGCGTATGGGATAGGGGTTAATGCCCTTTGCACGCAGTGCCTTTACTTTTTCAATACGCTGTAGTATTAAATCATTAAAATCTTCAGCCATTATATATATTTCCTCCGGAAAATTTAAATCTATGGATTTCATAAAATAGCTTTACCATAACCAACTACTTCATTAGCTTTCCTTAAAAAGAGCGTGCCTTATGTGGCAGCATGACTTATTTCCCTTCTATCAACTTTGCTAATGTGGACTTTAAGGATTTTCATTCAGAGCAAATGTCCCTGGCCTAATAAATATAATTGGCACACTCTCTCGTGCACACATTCACGATACAATCGTTAGATATTTAAAAATTACCTTATTTTATTACCAATACGGTTCTACCACATATATATTGTTGTGAATTAATGACTATTAAAAAATACAAGCCACATATATCATTTAAATATATCCACAACAACAGGTATTTTCCAATTTTGTATGTCAAGCGATAGTTATCGGCAATGAATTAACGATTGTAAAAAAACACATTGCTGTCAATTGAAAAAAATAATCCCACACTTCATTTCTCTGAAAACCTCCTAGTTTTTGATATAATATATTTCACAGGGAGAACACACAATGTCAAACACCTTTGAATTAGGTCCAATCCGTCCACCATCTGAAGCTTATAGTATATTGATCCGTGTAACCCGAAATTGCCCCTGGAATAAATGTGCTTTCTGCCACACGTATAAAGGACAAAAGTTTTCACGCCGTCCTATTGATGATATCATTGCCGACATTAATGCAATTCATACCATTGCGCATCGCATTCTGGATGTTGCTGACAGCACTATCACATTGCACACACTACAAAAAGCAAAAGGAAACGATGATACACCACTATACTACTATGAGCAGGTAGCATTCTGGCTCAACTATGGAATGAAGTCTGTTTTTTTACAGGATGCCAATTCACTGGTGCTATCGGCAAAAGATTTGTGCACCATACTTACTCACATAAAAAATTGCTTCCCCACTGTTGAGCGCATCACCTCGTATGCCCGAGCAAGCACTATCAGTAAAAAGACACTTGATGATTTAAAATCAATCCGTCAGGCAGGGCTCACACGCCTTCACATTGGGATGGAATCAGGCTCTGACACCGTGCTACAACGTGTCAACAAAGGCACTACCCACGCTGATCTTATCGATGCAGGCCAAAAGGCAATGGAAGCAGGATTTGATGTGTCATATTACTATATGCCAGGGCTTGGAGGCAAAGAATATATGCAAGAAAATGCCATCCAGAGCGCAATAGTTATAAACAATGTCAATCCAACATTTATTCGTTTACGCAGTACGGTTCCTATACCGGGCACACCACTGTATGATATGATGGAAAAAGGTACGTGGACACCTCTATCCGAAATTGAAAAGGTTCATGAGATTCGCCTGTTTATAGAGCACTGTGATAACATCACCACAACACTGACAAGCGACCATATGATGAACTTACTTGAAGATGTGGAAGGAACGTTCCCTTATGATAAAGCACGAATGCTTTCAAAAATTGATGAATTTCTTTCACTGCCACAGGAAGATAAGGAAAAATTTATAATTGGACGAAGAGTGGGGATTTATCGATATCTAAGTGATTATTATCCAAACTTCAAGATAGATCAGCTCTACTATTCTATCAAAAACCAATATGGCAGTGTTGATAAGGCTGTCATGGAGATTTTAAAGAATTTTATATAGGTCTAACTAAATACAATACATTAACGTCTTGATGCAGTTTTTCTCCAAGCTAAAAGTGTAATGGCGCTAATTATCGCAAGTATCGCACTTTCATTTTTTTTTCAGCAAAACAACGTCAATATTCAAATCATGCCTTAGTACACTGCGCCCACAAGCCATATAAAAAGCTACTACCACATCCAATGTATGCACATTGGCTTTGAAGAAAGCTTATAAAATGTGTACCAATTCTTCTTTTATAATACACCAACTATTTCATTTCAAATGTGTTCATCCTGTCAGGACCAACAGATATAATTGAGATAGGCACCTGCAAGCTATCCTGGATAAATTTTACATAATTCTGTGCAGCCTGTGGAAGCTCCTTAAAGGATGTGCAGTGCGATATATCTTCTTTCCAGCCAGGATGCTCTTCGTAAATTGGTACAATTTTATCCTGCATTGATGATGGGAAGTAGTCTATCTTTTTGCCGTTAATAGAATATCCAACCGCTACTTTGATTTTTTCAAAACCTGAAAGCACATCTAATTTAGTCAGTGCTATCGAAGTTATACCATTGATACGTATAGTGTGCTTTAAAAGCTCCATATCAAACCAGCCACACCGGCGAGGCCTTCCCGTTGTGGCGCCAAATTCACCGCCACGTGTTCGCATTATTTCACCTGCTTCGCCTTTTTCTTCGGTGGGAAAAGGCCCCTCTCCCACACGGGTAACATACGCTTTGGTTATGCCAACAATTTCATTTATTAAAAATGGATTTATTCCTGACCCTGCTATCGCCCCGCCAATACTTGGGTTTGACGAGGTAACAAACGGATAAGTACCATGGTCAATATCAAGTGCATTGCCCTGTGCACCTTCAAGCAATATATTTTTTCCTTTTTTTGCCTCACTATGTAAATAATATGGTGTATTAATCGCCAGATCGCCAGCATACGCTTTGAACTGCATGAGCAGATCATATATTTCATCAAAAGAAAAACCCTTCCTGTTATAGCAGCGTTCAAACTGAGTATTTTTTAGTGTAAGAGCTGTGGCAAGCCGTTCTTTGAGATACTCATCATCAAAGATATCACCAACTCGTATGCCCACCCGCAAACACTTATCGGCATAGCATGGGCCTATACCTCGTTTTGTAGTACCAATTTTATTTGAACGCGCCTCCTCCATTGCAGCATCAAGTTCTTTATGGAATGGCAAAAGTAGATGTGCTGCATCTGATATATACAACCGCGCGCGTACATCTATGCCTTCTTTTTCAAGTAACTGACACTCAGCAATCAACTGCTCAGGGTCTATTACCACACCATTACCTATAACACATACTGTCCCTTCATGTAAAATGCCTGAAGGGATAAGATGAAACACATGCTTTTTTCCATTGACAACAACAGTGTGCCCAGCATTTGCTCCGCCCTGATAGCGCACAATAATATCTGCCTTCTGCGAATAGTAATCAATCATCTTGGCTTTGCCTTCATCACCCCACTGAGTGCCTATAATTACTGTACAACCCATAGTAAATCCCTTTCTTATTTTAAATGATAATTAGACCAACCTTGCCCGGCTACTGGAATATATAAAAATAACAAGCTTTTTTCAAGCATTAATCTTCTTCACCAGATACTATCTCCCTGCCTTCTTTCAGTAAATAGAGGGCAACTAGTATACCCACAATAGGGTCAGCCTGCCACAATCCCCACAGGTAGTTGAGTCCCAATCCTAAAAGCAATGCCACTGAAAGGAATGCGCAGGCCAGCGTTTCCTTTGCATCCGAAAGCAAGCTTTTACTTTGTAATGCATTGCCCACCGTTACTTTTCTAGCATACAGCACTGGCATAATGACAATTGATAGCACTGCAATGATTATACCCACTATGCTTGTATCAGGGATTTCTGAAAAATATAACTTTGTCACTGACTCATACAGTATATATGCTGCCAAAACAAAAAATGTTAAACCCACAAGTTTCAATGCTCTCTTTTCAACTTTTTCTTCCTCTTCTTGTGACACAACCCCATGCTTTTTAAAGCGCCATATCATTATCATACCCGATAGCGACTCTACAAAGCTATCCAGTCCAAAGCCAACTAGCGCAATACTTCCGGCAAACGCACCTGCAACAACCGATATCAGCCCTTCAATGATATTATAGCTTACAGTAAAATACGACAGATACAAGGCTTTCTTATGTAAATCATCCATTTCCTTTTTTACTCCTGTTAATATTTTACCCCTATGCCAAATATTGATTCATAATTAATTGAAGTGGTAAACACACTGAACCTGTTTATTCGCACCTTTGCTATGAGCACCACATTATATTCATTTGCAAGCTGTACTGCCAGTGATGTGGGAGAGCCCTTTGTCGCAATAATACTAAATCCAGAAGCTATTGCCTTCTGAACAATTTCACTTGAAATTCTTCCAGTTGAATACACTATCTTGTCATCAAGTTGTATATCATTGAACAATGCATATCCTACCAGTTTATCAATAGCACTATGCCTACCAATCTCATCGTAAAAGGCAATACATTCACCGCTTCTTGTATATAAGCCAGCACTATGAACACCATGGGTAAGCTTATGTAATTCCGATGTCTGGTAAAACTGTTTTCCTATTTTCAAAATCATTTCAGGGGAAACTTGCGGTGGATGTAGTTTTTGAATCATCGTGGAGCCTAAAGATACATTCCCGCAACCTGACACAATTGACCGGATAGAAAAAAGCCTGCTGACAATAGCATCGCTTTCTTTTATTTTAATATTCACGAATAATTTTTCAAAATCTACTACAATATCTTCTATTTCATCCTTATGATGTAGTATTCCTTCAGCTACCAGAAAGCCAGCTCCAAGTTCTTTGAGCTGTTCACCTGAACATGCAATGGAAACAAATGTCTTGCCATTAATTGCTATGCTAACACCATACTCTGCACTTACCGGAACTGATATCTTTTCAAACTTCCCCTCCTGGTACTGAAATGCATCAACATATTTTACCGGTTCAAGTTCTGTATCCATCCTGTTTACACTTGCTCCTTAAGTTTTTTTATTGCTTCAAGCGACAATTGCAAACATCTCATATTTGAGTCTGGAACGTCTATATTCATAAGCTTCTCTTCAACATCTTGTATACCCTGATCAATATGCTTACCTTTGACAAGTTCGCTCACCAGAGATGCCCCTGCTATCGCATACCCGCATCCATACGCTTCAAATTGTATGTTGTTAATTATTGTATTGGCGATAGTAACTGTGAATATAACCACATCATTACATTGATCACTCTTTACAATAATTTTATGGTCATAATTATCTACTACTCCTACATTTCTTGGATGCAAAAAATGGTCTTTCAAAATTGTGTTTTTCATTACTTTGTAACAAACGTTTAATTTATACATTCAAACTATCACACAGTAATATAGTGTACATCTTTTTAGTTTTTTTTCTAATCTATTTTAAATACTATTCTAACAATAAAATCCATCCAAAAAGACAAGCATACGCACGTCATTTTTGTGGACATACCACATAATTATCTTACTTTAATTAACCTTTATGTTCGCGGCTCTGCTTACAATGACGATGCAAAACGAGCACATTTTTCTATTATATAAAAAATTGTTCCAATAAATATTGACAATTGTACGTCATATTGTATATTATTAATAACGGGGACGATTTTGGTTTCGACTGCAATAGCATGTCTGTAGCTGCATGCCGAGTTCCTGCTGGCTCGTAAAAACTGGCAGATTAAAATAAGTGCAAACAACGATTTAGCACTCGCTGCATAATAGCCGCGACGTCTTTATCAATCCTGCTCCTCTGGGGATGATAAAGGCGTAAGATACAGAGGATAGCTATTGGGTTGTAATCCTGGCTCAATAGCAAAACGTTAAGGATTTGCTCACTGGGGCGGGTTCCTGTTCCCCTAACCAGTGATAAGACAAACGAACAGGATAAGCATGTAGAGGCTGCAGGTATGTGTTGTAGGACGCGGGTTCGACTCCCGCCGTCTCCAAGTATAAATAATTCTCCTACTTTAGAAAACCCAGCTGTGTCAATGTAGTAACACAGCGCGAATTAATTTCATTGAGCAGGAAATCCCATAAAATTTCAGTAGAAAATTCATTTATTTCTTTGCGGTCATGATTATAGTCAAAATATACAACTTTTAATTCTGTATTTAAAATCACCATCACCGAATCATAATCTATAAATCCCATCCCATACGATACTACCCCATAGGGTTCATAAATTACCAGTAAATCACATCCATACTTTTCAAATATGGATTTAAGATCATTTTTATTCCTGAAGCAATATGAATTTACTATGCCTGTTGCCTTATAGTATAAAAAATTCCCTTCAACTGAAGTCTGAAAAAACCTGTCATCGTTTGATTCAACAACAGTAAGAGTGCTGGCAGCATCAGGAATTACTACAACCTCTTTTATGTGTCTGTAGCCTGCTATCATTGCCTGTAACGTTTTAGTATACCGTGAGTATTCAATTGGGCTGCTGGCAGGAATGCGTACTACAATCGCTATTTTTTGTATAGTTTTCATTCTGGGGAGGTCTTCTTTAAGCTCCTTAGGCTTGCCCGAACTGCATGCTAGATATAATGATATCCATATAAAAATAACTAAACGTATATAATACATTTTAGTATGTGAATATAGCATCTATTGGGTTCTCCCTGTATGTATAAGATTTCACCACTATCATTTGGGGCATAGCTGTTAATCATTTACTAAAAAATTAAGTATCACTCACCACCGCTTCCAAAAAGCAGTGGTGAGTGCTAACTTCTGTATAAAATATATTATTCACTCGTTGGTGTATATTATTCACCTATTTAACTGGAATACTCCTGCCCAAATTAAATGCTTTTAAATTCATTTCCACAAATTTTTCTTTTACACTTTGTCGTATTGCTTCTTCCCATGATGTATGGTCAAACTCCAGAAAATTAGATAATACACCCAGCATAACAATATTGACCGCTCGGTTTGAGCCAGCTTCTTTCAATGCCTGTGTGGTATCAACCACATGACATTTGGGAACATTAGTACATAGCCAGCTTTCAATATCTTCAGGGTATTTTGCAAGCCCAGCTTCAACTGGTGAAGGATTTACTTTTAAATTATTAACGATGAGCATGCCTTGTGGCGAAAGATAGTCAAGTTTGCGCATTGCTTCAAGTAATTCTAAGGCTACTACAAAATCAGCAGTGCCTTTTTCTATTAAGGGAGAATATACTTTTTTGTTAAATCGTACATGGCAATCAACACTACCTCCACGCTGTGCCATTCCATGTACCTCAGATTCTTTAACATCATATCCAGCATTTACTGCAACTTGCATTAAAATTTTGCTTGCCAGTATAACTCCCTGACCGCCTACACCTGCAAAAATTACATTTGTCATACCACTTCCCTCTATTTATTCAGAATACATTTGCGTAAAGAAATAATAACCGATGGCTCTTTTGCTTCAATTTCTTCACGTACCGCTTTTTCAAATTCTTCCATATTTTTTGGGTCTATTTTTCTAACTCTCTTTACCCCTACAGCTTTGCATAAAAGCTCCAGATCAAGTTCATGAGTTTCCTCACCCTTTAATGTTCTGCCAGTTGCAGGATGATCCTGATGCCCCGTCATAGCAGTAACACGGTTGTCCAGTATTATAACCGTTCCTGTGCCTTTATTATACACAAGATCAATTAATGGCGTAATTCC
>JAOAIH010000104.1 GCA_026414805.1 Spirochaetota bacterium
TTTAGGGAGATTGTAGCTCTTTTCCAACACTCTTTCACTCCGTTTACCCTGCGCTCTCTGCGTGGTATACTTTTTATCACGCAGAGTTCACTGAGACAATGGGAGTTTTTACATCAGGTATAACAGTTGAATCAAATTCTATCACTATTGTTATAATTAGCAGGGATATAGTTGACAAATGATTCTTCAACAGTTATTTTCGTTATATATATATCATTAATTTAATGGAAAAAACATGAGTGATAAATCCCCTGTTACCAAACAGCCAGTTATTCTTGCAGTTGATGATAATCTCCAAAATTTACAGGTGATTGGAAATGTAATCAATGATAATATCTCCTGTGATCTTAGAATTGCAAAAAGCGGAACCGAAGCGTTAGAACTCATTGAGAAATTCATTCCTGATTTAATTCTTCTTGATGTGAATATGCCCCAGATGGATGGTTTCACGGTATGCCAAAAGATTAAATCCATAGAGATGGTTAAAGATGTTCCCATTATATTCATAACCGCTCGTGGTGATAACGATAGTATCATCCGTGGGTTTGAAGTTGGAGGTGCAGACTATATTGTTAAGCCATTTGATCCTATGGAATTGACTGCACGAGTGCGCACCCATCTTGAACTGCGACTTTCACGGCTGGAATTAATGCGTATAAACAGGGATCTTAAAGAAAGAAATGAAAAGATGGAGAATGACCTCAGAATTGCTCAAACGGTTATGAAAAGCCTGATTTCAATGAAAAAACCGGAATGTGAAGGCATTGATATTGAATTTAGATATATACCTCTGGATAAGGTTGGCGGAGACTATTTTAAAGTCTTTCCCATGTCACAAAGACAATGTGGAATCTTTTTAGGTGATGTTACTGGCCATGGAGTTGCAGCAGCCCTCTTCTTATCTTTAATTAAATCAGTAACTGATCACATTCAGGCTGAAAACGGCACCATGCCAGCCCAATTTCTCCACATGCTTAACCTTGAATTAAAAGGGAAGATGACATCATATTTTATATCCTGTTTATATTTGTACATCATACCGGAAGAACCAGGAAAATTTCAACTTATTCTTGCAAATGGTGGTCATCCAAAACCAATACTTATACGAAATGGGAATGCATCTTTCATTGGTGAAATTAATCCTGTTGTAGGCATCATGAGTAATATTACATTTCAACAAAAGACATTACCGTTATATAGCGGCGATAGAATTTTTCTTTATACGGACGGAATTCCTGAAACTCGCAACGACAAAAATGAAATAATAGGATTTAAAGAAAACCTTCTGAATTTGTTCATGCATTCCAATACCCCACATCTTAGCAATACATTAGATGGAATATTAAACGAATTGGCAAATTTCCGTGATGGAATGGATGTAGACGATGACATTACTATTATTGGATTGGATATTCTATAATTCATTACACTCTATGATATTAATTACTTGCCAGACATGATTGATGAATAGGTGACGACCCTGTTACGGCCAAGTTCTTTTCCTCTATAGAGTGCAGCATCTGCTCTGTTAATCATACTATCAACACCCGTGAGCGTATCATACTCTGATATACCAAACGTCATTGTGATCTCTATTTTATTTTCAGAATAATCAATTGAAGTGCTTTCTACGATACTGCGGATTTTTTCTGCAAGCTTAGCAGCACCTTCTTCACCTGTTTCAGGGAGCAGGAACATAAATTCCTCCCCACCCCACCTTGCAAGCACATCCTGTGCTCGTATTGCTTCCTTCAGTATTTTAGCAAGATTTGAAAGCACTATATCACCACACTTATGCCCAAATGTGTCATTAATTTTTTTAAAGTGATCAATATCAGCAATAATCACTGCAAACGTTGATTTACTTCTATTTGCTCTGTTAACCTCTTCGTTGATTTTTTCCATAATGTGAAGGCGGGTAGCAAGACCGGTAAGGTAATCTGTCCTCACTGATTCATTTAATTCTAGAGATTTTTTTAAAAGCCGCTGACTTACTAATTCAAGTGATTCGGCATACGTTTCTAGTTGTTCACGTGCTTTTAATAGCTCCATCTGGTTTTTTATTCTGGCATTTAGTTCAAGTGGATTGAATGGTTTTGCAATATAATCTATGCCTCCTGCCTCAAAACCTTCTACAATGCTATTGGTATCATTGCGTGCTGTAATAAAAACAATAGGAATATGTGATGTTTCCTCAATTTGCTTTAAGGTACGGCAAACACTATATCCATCAATGCCGGGCATCATAATATCCAAAAGAATCAGGTCGGGTAAAGCATTTCTGGCTATTTCAATGGCTGACTCACCTTCTGTTGCCACAATAATTTCGTATTTATCTTTCAGAAGGTCACCTAAAATTGTGATGTTTGCCGGTGTATCATCAACTATCAAAATTTTCTTCATTGTCCAGCCTCTTGTATAACTTCATAAATTCCTATATCAGCAATAAAAGCCTTGAGTATTTCCTCAGCTTTCTTAAAATCAAACTGTTGTATCCTAGTTTGAAGCAAATTAAATTCTGGAACATACTTCCCCGGGAAGTACTGTAAAAGTGAGTTAAAAGTAGTCAATGCTTCAAATCGGTTGTTTTTTAAATCGTCAAAAAGTTTTTTTAATATAGGAGCTATCGCCTCTTTATTATCTTTAAATATTCTTTGCAATTCATTGCTTTTATTATCAATAGTATTTACATTTTCATGAGATAAAGAATAAGATATCCTTAAAGCATTATCAACCTTTTTATTTGAAAGGAAACAATCTAAGGTAAGGAAAAGATCCTGGGGTACTATTGGTTTTGCTATATGGCCGTTCATGCCACTGCGAATACTTTGCTCACTGTCTCCGGAAAGTGCATGAGCAGTCATTGCAATTATTGGCAGATTTGCATATTTATTGTTTCTACGAATGATTTTAGTTGCTTCAAATCCATCCAGTTTGGGCATTTGAATATCCATAAGTACCAGGTCAAATCCATCACTGTCGCTTTCTAGTATTTCAATAGCCTGTCTCCCGTTTTCTGCACATACCACCGCTACACCCGTAGTTTTTAAAATTTCTATTGCCACCTGTTGATTAATAATATTATCTTCCACCAGCAGTATTCTTGCACCAGGGAATGAATAATTGACAGCATTATTTGCTTGCGGAACATTTTTATCTTCACCTGCCTCTGCTTTATAAACTTGACTCAACGTATGTGCCAGCTGATCAACTGTGAGCGGCCGTGAAAAAATATTTTGCAATCCACTGGCCTCAGGAATTCTCTTGATTTGTTGTATAACAGTTGCCGAAGAAAATAAAATTATTTTTTTTAAAACACTATCTTTTAATCTTGATATGGTAGTAAATAATTCTTTTGTTTTTCCAGTAGCATTTCCAAGATTAATCATTATAAATATATAATGTTCAACATCATCGCTAAGTAAAATTCTTGAAGCAATATCACGCGTTTCTATTGTATGCGAAGTAAGGCCCAGTGCCAAGCAATAAGTATTGTAAATTGTTGCTGATAGGGGATTATCATCAACAATCAATACCTGCTTACCCTGTAAGTGTGATACTTGAGGAGATGATGATGCACCTTGATGCACTGCAATTGGAAGTGAAAAAGAAAATGTACTGCCTATGCCTTTTGTGCTTTCCACTTTTATTTTGCCACCCATAAGCTGCACCAGATTTAGGCTTATAGCAAGCCCAAGTCCTGTGCCTCCAAATCTCCGTGTGAATGATGAATCACCCTGAGTGAATGGACTGAATAAATACTGCAATTGATCCTGCGAAATACCTATGCCAGTATCAGATACCGAAAATTTTATATTACCCAAACCAACAGTATTATGTTCTTGTTCAATACGTACAACAATATGTCCTGCTTCTGTAAATTTAATTGCATTTCCAATTAAGTTTATCAGAACTTGCAAAAGACGTGTGGGATCACCTCGTAGCATTTTTGGTAAATCCGGATCAGCAAAAAAAAGAAGTGCAAGTCCACGCCTTTCCGCTTCTTCAGCAAAGAAGACTGAAAGCGAATTGAGAAGTGATTCAAGGGTGAAATCAACTTTTTCAAGCTGAATACGCCCTGCATCAATCTTTGAGAAATCTAAAACGTTGTTGAGTATATCTTGAAGAATTCTTGCAGCACCCTGTATCTTTTTTACGTAATCTGCCTGTTTTTCAGTAAGTTCTGTTTGTGATAATAAATGCGTTAGTCCAATGATGGGATTCATAGGAGTTCTGATTTCATGACTCATATTGGCTAAAAATTCAGACTTGGCAACTGCAGCTGCTTCGGCTTCTTCCTTTGCTTTCATTAATGCTAATTCAGATTTGCGCCTTTGGGTAATATCGCGAAAACTCCATACTCTTCCTACCACCTGGCCTTCAAAACGCTGTGGGATTGAGATGCGTTCAAAGATACGGCCATCCTTGAAATGTAATTCATCAAGGCTTTCCTTCTGAGGGGTAGCATATACTTCGCGTATTTTATTTATGAATGCTTCTGGATCATTGAGTTTATTCATCACTTTTGATAATAATGTATCATCCATGCCTCCCTGTACTTCAGATTCATTCAGACCCCACAGTTGCAAAAATTTTTTGTTATATGCCAAAACCCTGCCATCGTTAGTAATAACTAAAATGCCATCTGCAGTTGAATCCAGCGTTGCTTCCAGCAATGAAAAAGAATGAGCCAGTTGTGATGTTCGTTCTTCTACTTTAAATTCCAAATGCTGTGAGAGCTCCTCTGCTTTTATAAAGGCACTTGAGAACCTTCTGGAAAGAAGAAAGGATTGTACAAAAAAGAAGGCATAAAGCCCAAATGGAACTACATATGCAGTAGCTATAATACGGTAACTGTAAAGAATATCATTGAATGTTGCAGCAAAGAGTATAAGGCTTCCTATCACAAAAAGCAAAGCAGCTTCTCTTTTCCTGATTACAGCAAGGATGAGGCAATAGATAAAATAAAGTACCATAATTCCAACAAATGCATTGAAAAAGATAAGCGTTTTGGCATAAAACATTACTGGTAAGCTAAACACTATTATGATGAAAACAGCACAAACTGCAAGTATAGCGTTTACAACAAATTTAGAGATTTCCCTTGGATACAGTGAATGGATATAAAGCCCAAGGGTAGCAACAGAAAAATAATAAAAAATATATTCAGCAGCTGTTCCAATGTGCCAATCAATGATTGGCCATCTGTAAGCATATCCTTCTCCTGTAACAAGAAGCCTTCCAGTTGTACTCAAACAGAAGAGTGCAAAGTAGAGGGTGGAACGATCGCTTCGCCGCAGATAGTATACACCAAGATGATACATTGCCATAAGAAGGATAGCTCCAATGAGAAATATATCTTTTACCAGGTTTCTTTCAAAAATAGCGGCAACATCGCTGGTGCTGCCAATAATGATACTGTCACGAATTCCAGGTCGTGGATAGTGAAAATTAGAAAGGTGAAATACAATATCAACTTCCTTGTCTGTATGAATATCCACCATAACGGGTGCATAGTATTGAGGTAAAGATGTTTCTTTTGTTGTTCCTACTATTCCGTTTTCATACTTTTTTTTGCCATTAATAAAAAGCCGATACGCAGTATCAATAGGAGGCAATCGTAATGCAAGTTCATGGTTGTAATCCAGTGGAAGGAGTATCTTCAATCGGTAGGAAGCAACACCCTCAGAAGGCAATTTTTTCCCCATACTATATTTGCCATCCCAGGTTGAAGGAACACTAAGAAATTGTTCATCAGCAAGACTGTTCTGTGTTATTTTATGCTGATGTATAAAAGTACCCCAAACAAATTCCCACGTACCATCAAGCTTTACAGGCCCATCTGCTTGCGGATTCCATGTACGTAAATCCATGACTCCATTATGTGCTACAGGCGCAACTTTTTCTTGTTGGGTTGGAGCACATCCAATCACAAAAATTAGAAGAAGAATAAATGCAGTTATGCCATATTTATTGAGGGAGCTCATTAACATTTGCCCCCATTTTTTTCTAATTCCCCCAATTTTTTTGTTATCTGGTCAAGCTCTTCCTTTGCTTTGCTGAAATCATAATTTCTCAAAGCTTTATTAAGTTTATCCATTTCTTGAGGTATCAAATTACCAATCATATTGTCTAATTCATCAAAAGCTGACAGTGCCTCAAATCGTCTGCCCTGGAGTAGTTCATACAGCCTATTAATGTGATGATTAATTGTAGTACTATCAAGTGTTGTAGCAGGATGGTAATTACGGTTTTTATCATCACGCAAGAGAATATCTTTATTTTTTAAAATTTTCGATAGCTCCTTATAAAAAGATCCAAGTTGTGCATCAGCATTTTTTCCTTCTTTAAGATTCATTTCCACATCTGTGGCAATAGTATAAAGAGCTATCGCACCTATATTTCCACCTGCTCCCCGGATAGAATGTAGTAGCAATTGAGCATTTTTACTATCTCCAGATGAAATTAGATGTTCTAATTTTTCAGCAGCATCTTCAAAAGTATTACAAAATTCAAGAATAATCCTTTTCAGTAAATCTTTATTTCCTCCCATACGCCTGAGCGCACTTTCCACATCAATACCATCAAGATTTAACAAAACCGTATCCATTGTATTTTTCAATGGCTTTATATTTTTGTTATCTGTTTTTTCTGATGTTTTTAGCAAATTGCCAAGAGTATCAAAAAGTTTTTCCGGATTGATTGGCTTTTTTATATAGCCGTTCATACCAGCTGACATACAAGCAGCCACATCTTCTGTAGTGGCATAGGCTGTAGTTGCTACAATAGGTATATTTTGCTGTAATTTTGTTCTGATGATTCGTGTAGCTTCAAGGCCGTCCATCTGCGGCATCTGCACATCCATAAGAACCAGATCGAAATTTTCACTTTCAACCATTTTAATAACTTCATTTCCATTTCCAGCATATTTAACTGAAAATCCAATACTTTCAAGAATTCCCCCAATAACTTCCCTGTTAATGGAATTGTCCTCAGCTACCAGAATCTTTTTCCCTTCATAGGTTAATTTGAAATGGTCTTCAGTAATACCTGATGCAATAATAGAACTGCGTGTATTTTTTTCAGCTGGTACTAACGGTAGGATGAAATAAAAACTACTACCCTTTCTTGGATTGCTATCCACTCCTATGCTTCCGCCCATCTTTTCCACAAAATTTTTACATATTGAAAGCCCAAGTCCCGTTCCACCAAAGCGACGCGTAGTAGAAGAATCTGACTGAGTGAAAGACTGAAAAATCTTTGACATGTCATCTTTTGTAAGGCCAATGCCGGTGTCAGAAACAGTAAATTTAATATTTTTGCCATCTGCCAATTTTTCAATTGTAACGTTAACATCTCCTTTCTCAGTAAATTTTATTGCATTTCCAATAAGGTTTATTAACACTTGCTGAATACGAAGAGGATCGCCCCTTAAATCCATAGGCACATCAGGTGCTACGTCAAAATGAAGATTCAATCCTTTCT
>JAOAIH010000105.1 GCA_026414805.1 Spirochaetota bacterium
ATGTTTTATTAACCGCATTGTTTTCCACATTCTCTTCATTATAATATCTTGCAAACTGGTCATCGCTTGCTTTGTATCCAGGTGGTTTATTCCCTTCTGTTCCTGCTGGTCCTTCAGGATTCCATCCATGCCCCTGGAAATGTTCTTTAGTTGATTTTTTGGAGATAGTTAAAGAGTCTTTGACCTTTCGTTCAGAGTATGGTGTAAGAGGATTATCCTTTTCCATTTCAATAGGCGAGTATTCTTCCTGTTCTTCCTGAATCTTATCCCAGTTAAAATCCATATTGAGCCTAACAATTTGAATACGATCAGGCGAAAATATCTTTTCCAATCCCGCACGAATATCCTTAAGCATTTGTACGCGAGCTTTTTCTTCTATTTTTTTCCTATACTCTAGCAGTGTATATTCCTCTTTTGCTTTATCAAACTGGTCGTCAAAATCAGATATAATCTTACCGTATTCGTCAGTAACTGTTACATTTTCAGGTTTTAATTTGGAACCTACTGCTCGTGCAACCAGATATTGAATACCCTTGATTTCCTTTTTACTCAATCCCTCATATCCTGGCGCCAAATACACAGTCACTGCTGCAGTATAGGCATTCTCCTTATCAACAAATAACTCGTCTTCGGTTATAGCTATTTCGACATCAGCTTTTTCCACATTTTTCAATGATTCAATATGTTTTTTGATTTCATCCCGCAATGCCCGCATGTATTTTACATTCAGCTCTTTGTCAGTCTCGGTCCATTTTGAAATATCAAAAAGTTTCCAACCTGGGATGCCTTTGGGTATCATATTTTCCTGTGCCAGCCGTGTTAAGATAATTTCACGCTGATCAGGATTCACTAAAATTGTTGTGGCACCAGAAGTTGTATAATGAAAACCCATTTCTTCAAGTTTTTTGGTAACTTGCCCAAACTCATCACTGGGGAGATCTGCAAATAAAACTACATTTGCTTTCTGTGATGAAACTGAAAACAAAACGATAAAGGCAATAACAAGTACACCCGTAACAACACCAATAATGATCTTTTTTGTTGTATCTAATTTGGAGTAAATTTCTTTAAGTTGATTAAATATTCGTGTAAAAAATTCCATACTATCTTCCCTCCCATATCCTTGTATTTATGTTCACTTTACAAAAATTCAAATGATTTTAATTTATATCATGTTGTTTTATACTGGGATAATATTGTACCACAGCTAAACATATAAACATTTTGCAAAGCGACATAATACATATTGACTGCACACATAATAAAACACCTGTAGTAAAAAGTCAATTAATTTACTAAAAAATATAGTTTTTTTATTATGCGTGCTTATCTTCATAGCTTATCTGAGATTAATCAATTCGCGATATGCCCTGATGGCTTCATCACGTATTGCTTTTGTTAAGCTTAAAGCAATTTCGGCTTTTTGCTGCGCAATCATCACTGTATGAATATCCACCGACTCAGGCTCATATATCATTTGCTGTGTTAAATCTTCAGCATCAACCTGCAGGTCATTAACTTTGCCAAGTGCTGTCTTCAAGGCATCCATGAACGATCCAGCAACATCATCATCCTGCTGCCGTTGTGGCTTATCGCTGTAATGCAATGGATGCGTTGTCTTCATAACAAAGATATTTGATTTAGTTATGCTATTACTTTGCTGAATCATGACGTACGCTCCCTGCGATAATTCTTGATTCAATAATTGGGCGCTCCCCAAACCCCAAATGCTGCCACTGGCTTTTGCGCCTGTGTAACGTAGGTGGAGTTGATAACTCATGGGAGCAGTGTACCTCGTTTATATATCCTTTTTCAAAATACATTGCAGTACTCCTTTACTTTAGTTTATACACTACCTCTGCCAATCTCCAATGCTTTTGCAAACATTGACTTAGCATTGTTTATCATCATAACATTTGCCTCATATGATCGCGATGCGGATATTAAATCCGTCATTTCCATTACTACATTGACATTAGGCATTTCAACATATCCCTGCTTTGGACCTGTCTTTATTGCATCAGGATGCGACGGATCATATACCAGCCTGAATTCAGAATTATCTTCTTCAATTTTTACAACTCTTACCCCTTTTGGCTCACCGTGATCTATACGCTTTGGTACCAGCGGTGATTTATAAAATGGTCTGATATTAACAGGAGCAAAAATAACTCTTTTACGCTTATACGGACCACCTTCCGGTGTTCGTGTGGTCGTAGCATTTGCAATATTGTTACTTATCACGTCCATCCGCAACCGCTGTGCGGTTAATCCTGTTGAAGCAATATTGAAACTGTCAAACATTCCCATATATTATCCTCACTATACAGTTCTCATCACTAGTTTTAAAATCTTATAATTCTGGTTCAAGCTTGTTACATACGCATTGTAGCGCATCTGATTTTTAGCAGCATCCACCATCTCCTTTTCAATATCCACATTGTTGCCATCATTTCTGTAGGTTGTTGTGTAATCCAAGTTGACACGCGGCGTAACACTGGTAATATCTCTTGGCTCAAAAAAATCGTAATGGCGCGGATCAGTTTTGAGTGCCTTTACTTTTTTCATTGGATCCATATTATGAGCTATCGCCCTTTTTAACTCACTTTCAAAATTAACCTCACTGCGTTTAAAATGCGGTACATCCACGTTGGCAATATTGTTAGCAATAACTTTTCGGCGCAATGATTCAACATCTAGTGCTTTTTCCAGAAGATAATTGGTTTGCATCATTTTACTGTATTCAAACATACACACCTCGTGCTATTCGTTTCCACTTAGTGTATCGGCATATTCCAAAAAAGCTTTATTATAATTTTTGTGACATAATTTATACTGATAAAATTAGTAATTGACTTTATGTTGAACGCTCTTTTAATATTTAAAAGTCCTTTTTTATGGAATAATAAATTTATGAAGGTTTATTGTATGAAAAAATTTCTCAGCACATATATTCTCATTCTGCTTATATCAGTATCAATTACTCAAATTGCCCCAGCTGCTGAATACATGGCTGGAATCAGGACAGGCTATTTTGCGTGGCAGCCCTTTTTAAAAGATATTAGCGCCTCAGGCATGAATGATATCAAATGGGGAACCGGAATACTCTATGGGCCAATTTTCAGCATAATGCTTACTGATGATTTCTCGATTTCAGTTTCTACACTGTTTGGCAACAGTCAACACACTGGCAGTCAGAATTCAGCTATTTTAACGCAACAACCAGGGTAACTGGCAACTATCAATTTGAAGCATTCCGTGGTGATGTTGATTCAGCTTTAAGTTATAGGATAAGCCAGTATTTTAAACTATTTGCCGGTTATAAAATTCAGTATTTATCATTGTCATACAAATATACAGAAATTCGCACTGATGCAGCGGGTAATATTGATGAGATTGATGTTGCCACTGCTAATCCATCAAAAAATTATTTTCATGGCCCCGCACTTGGTGTTGGCATATACCAATACACCAGGTTGGCATAAATGTAGAACCAGTCATAGGCATGAATCCAGGTAATAACCTGCCTATTATTACTTTAGGATTTAGATTACAGCGCTCACGGATACAGGTTAAAGATTCACGAATTGATGATACCAACAAATGGTACGATGATACCATCATAGGTGGATTTGTAAGCGTAATGTTTATGTTTTAAAATTATCTTAAAAGCAATTATATTTGCTTTAATAATAAATACAAGAGCAGATATTAAAGCTAAATAAAAAATTATTGTAGAACACCTATTATGTAACATCATTGTAGAGCACATTAATTGTGCATCTTATTTAGCTAATGCTATTGTGCTGTGATATAATGTTTTAATATCATAATAAGGAATGAAAAATGACAGTAAGTTATCATGCCAAAATGATTCTACAGGCTTTCAAGGACAAATACGGCAATGACATCAAAGCAGGCGTTACCATGCCAATTGATATTTTAAACAACATTCCACAGTCAGAGCGCCATGCTGTCCTTGATGAGCTTGTACACAAATTGGAATTTATTGAATTGATTGAATCAAAATTTCCTGGAAAGCTTTTTCTGACACATAACGGGTATCATTACATTCAAAATATAAGGGATTAGTCTGTTAGCATATGGATGCTCTTTTGTCAATGCTTGTTGACCTGTCACGAACATTTTTACAGGATGTGGCCGATATTCCGGAGCTATCGCACCTCAATACAAAATTAGAAAGCACCCTGGCTGCAATCATAGCTGATTCCAACCAGTCAAATGCTCTTAACGCTTTGCTGCATCAATATTATTCCGAAATAATGACGCTGTACTCACGCTATCCGCAGAGTACTTTCCTTGATACATTAATGCATCGCATTGAAAGCCTGCTGCAAATTGCAAAAACAGTTGATGGAAAATTATAATCTGATAACATTACATCACCTCAATAAAAAATTAGAATTTGACATCACTGTCCGAATCAACTCATTCAAGCATGTATGGGAATATGGAAGTGATGATTACCTTTTGCTTGAGCTACTATTCTGCTTGCTCACACCTCAAAGCAATGCAGTGTTGTGCTGGGAAAAAGCATTAGAGCTTTTTTGTTCAGGGAAGCTTTATTGTGCAGATGTTGAAGAGATTAGTACAATTATTCATCCGGTGAGGTTTAAAAACAATAAAGCACAATATATAAAAAAAGCAGTAAGTATGTTTGGCGATAGCTCCTTAAAGAAATTTTTGCATGACAGTGATATATATGCAATAAGAGATAAAATAGTAACAACTGTTGAAGGCATTGGTTATAAAGAAGCTAGTCATTTCTTACGAAACATTGGCATAGGACTAGAGTTGGCGATTCTTGACAGGCATATTTTGAACTGCCTGTTGGATTTTCACATTATTGACAAAGTTCCCAATACTCTTACCCCAAGAGTATATAAAGATATCGAATGCAAGATGTTGGAATTTTGTAAAAGCATTACAATTCCAATGGCACACCTTGATTTTATATTCTGGTATTTGAAGAAAGGTACATTGTTTAAATGATTAAAGTTTTAAATTTCTTTGCGCAATAAATAATGTAATTCATCAAGTATTTCTTTAAATAGTTCAATCCTTTTTGTACTTATTTTACTTTCAATAAATTCATTAATCTGTTTGATAACTTTTTGTGCTTTCTGTATTTCCATTAATCCAGATTCAGTTATTTCTATTGTATATTCCCTTCTGTCATTGCTATTGATCACTCTTTTGACATATCCTAATTTTTCCAGCCTGTCAATGCTTCTGGTTATTGCTGAATTATCCAGTTCTAGTTCATTACTTATATAGCTCATTGATGAATTATTTTTTTCTTTTAATAAAAATAGAATTCCTAACTGCGCTACAGATGCTTGTATCCCTTTATCATTTAATACTTTTTTAACGTATTGTTTTAAACTGTTTTGTGTTTTTGCTAGGCTATAATATAACCGTTGTTCCATGATTTCTTATCTTAATTGACTGTTTTTACAATATTGAGAGATGACCATTCACCCCCTGAGACAAAAGTCCATAAATTCTTTTTTGGGAAAAGTTTTCGGTCTATTTCCTCTACAGTAAGACCCTTTTGTTTTAATACCTTCACCTGCTCCTGTATATTTTTAAAATAATCTAATTTTCGTTTTATTTTTTCACGTGCATGGTTGTGTACACCAGTATGGCTGCAAAATAGCGTATCAAAATCTAGTTTGAGCAATTTCTCAAGTGTATTAATTTCATCGTTGATATTTTCATCTTTAAATGCAACTAGTTGTCTGCTACTTATATATATGTCACCAGTAAATAACCAGCCCATAGTTTTTTCATGCAAAACTATATGATCTCTATGATGCCCCGGAGCTTCATATACATCAAAAGTATAATATTCTGTTTTTATAACCTTTGGCACTGGTAAGGCTGTAAAAGCCTTTCTGTTCCCCCATACAAGTCTTCTGTACAGCGGAATATCGCTATCTTGTGATGCTTCTTGAATGGAATTATTATGAATATATATAGGTACCTTTTTTTCCTTATACAACCATTGAGCCAACCCTGTATGATCTTCATGAATATGCGTCAAAACCACAGCATGTATATTCTGCCGTGATAATAATTTTGAAGCCTTTCCAACAATATTTGCAGAGCCAGCGTCAATCATCAAACCATCTGCTATAAAAAAATAAATGTCCAATTGAAATGGTGGAATAAAACCTGATTTAAAATAGTAAACATTACATTTATCGATTGCCGTTACCTTCATAACTATCTCCAAAAAAAAAATTTATTTGATAAATCAATATTTGACTATGCAAATATTTGTCAAGTATTATAACATAAATTAAATCATCTTAATATATTATTATATTATTTACATATTCTTTAGCAGATCAGTTTTTTAATTAGGTAGATGGGTTATGTTAGTCTCAATTGAATTCAATTTGGTATGTTTTGTAACAAAATTCATTGTGATGCAATTGACAAAATTCATGCAGAAAAGACCTTTATTAACCGATGTTTTCATTTAATCATTTAATAAAGATGGAATATTTATTATTATTTAAAAAGGTAATTAGTTATTAAATTCCACCTAATGCCTTGATTAGCGCATGTTCGATATTATTTCTGTGATTATACCTAAATTCCAATTCTTTTATATAAAAAATAAAATTATCTGCTCCTACCCCATGATATTTTATCAACCGTTGCTTCGCATATGACCAAAATCCTTCAATCCCATTAATATACACCCTCCCATTGCTAAATCGCTTGCTTTTATCGAGTCTCTCATGTCTAAACCCATACATCACAAGCCCATCGTAACTTTTAAACTTATCT
>JAOAIH010000106.1 GCA_026414805.1 Spirochaetota bacterium
GATCTGGGCGCTCAAAGATGTGTCCTTTGAGGTCAAGCGCGGTGAAACGGTCGGCATTATCGGCCGTAACGGTGCAGGCAAATCCACTCTGCTCAAAATTCTCTCCCGTATTACTGAGCCGACAACCGGCAGGGTTATTCTGCGGGGCAGGGTTGCAAGCCTGCTTGAAGTGGGCACGGGGTTCCATCCAGAACTCACAGGCCGTGAAAACATTTATCTGAACGGGGCTATTCTCGGCATGAGCCGCGCCGAGATCAAGCGAAAGTTTGATGAGATTGTTGCATTTGCCGAGATCGAAAAATTTCTCGATACCCCTGTCAAGCGCTACTCAAGCGGTATGTACGTGCGCCTGGCCTTCGCCGTGGCCGCGCACCTTGAGCCTGAGATACTGCTTGTTGACGAGGTGCTGGCAGTGGGCGATGCCGCGTTTCAGAAGAAATGTTTGGGGAAGATGGGGGAGGTGGCGAAAGAGGGGAGGACGGTGTTGTTTGTGAGCCATAATATGGTAGCTATAGAGAATTTATGTCAGCGAGGTATTATATTGGATGAAGGTAAGATGAGTTTTGCTGGTGCAATCAAAAATGTAATCCGCAAATATATCTCCCGTGTGCAGATAGAAGCTAAGACAGGTCTGGCAGAACGTCAGGATCGAAGAGGGAGCCAATGGCTAATATTCGATAGAATAGGTATTTATGATTCTGAGGGGAATGAACTTCAGCAGGTAATGAGTGGTCAAAATATATGCATCCGGTTGTACTACAAATCAAAACAAGAGAAACGCGATGCATCAGTTCTTGTTGCCTTTAATATTAGAAACAGTCAAGGCTATCTATTGGCGAACTTAAATTCAGAAGACACTGGCCAGGGCAATTTAGAAATATATCATAACGGATATTTTGAATGTCGTTGGCCCAAATTCAACCTTAGATCTGGTTCCTATGAATGTACGCTGTTTTGTTCGGTAAACGGCGAAATTGTAGATTGGGTGCAAAGCGCCTTTGTTATAAACGTGGCAGACGGGAATTATTATAAAACGGGCAAAATAATCGAACGCAGTCAAGGTGAGGTTCTTATTGATCATTCATGGACATACGGTCGAGCTTTTTAGAAGTTATCTTAGACAAAGACATCTTTTTAAGCATAAATATGAAAGCAAATAATTTTTTTCATCGGATATTTGCTTCGGTTTACAGGTGGTTTTTTTCAAAAATAAGCTATGCAATTGAGTATGCAAAATTCGTGAAAAAAGTATTACAGTTTATCTGTCGAAGTGAGATAAGGTATTTTTTATGGATTTTGAATTATTTTGAGATTTTAGGCAGTTATAAATCATATAAATATAAATTACCAATTGACAGACATAAAAGACCGTTACCTTGGTACACATATGCAGCAATTGAGTATCTCGAGCAATATGATTTCTCAAAATGCAACATTTTTGAATATGGTTCAGGTCATAGCTCCAAATTTTGGTCAGAACGTTCATGTATGGTAATAAGCGTTGAGTCTGATCAGTTTTGGTTTAAGTATTGGGATGAAAAATTAGGTAATAATCACAAATTTTTTTTTAAAACTGAAATGCAGGGATATGTTAACACAATTTATTACGATGCTCTTCTCTATGATGTAATAGTTATTGATGGAAAATACAGATATAATTGCGCAAAAGAGGCAATTAAATGTATCAAGGATGGAGGAATAATCATCTTAGACAACACTGATTGGTTTCCTAATACGGCAAAATTATTAAGGGATAATGGGTTTATACAGGTTGACTTTATAGGAGCTGGTCCAATTAATTCTTATCCTTGGTGTACATCAATATTTTTCAAAAATAAAATAAATATTCCAAGAAAGAGACATGAAATAAAAGTACAAGGCGGTTTGATCAAGAATTCTGACGATGATTTTTGTTTGCCTTATAAAGAAGAAAGCAGCCGGAAATCTTTTGCGTTAAACCAATTAGATATGAAAATGGCCATATATCTAAACAACCGCACGAACGGTTTTTTTGTTGAGGTAGGTGCCAATGATGGTCTCAATCAAAGTAATACACTTTATTTCGAAAAGTATTTAGCTTGGAGAGGGTTATTGATTGAAGGTGTTCCTGAATTAGCAGAACGGTGCAAAAAAAATCGGCCTAATTGCATAGTGGAAAATTGTGCTTTAGTCGCATCTGATTATAAAGAAAAAACTATTGAGATGATTTACTGCAATTTAATGAGTATCGTTAAGGGATCGATGGGTAAACCGTATGAAGATTCTAATCATATTAAAGCTGGGAAGAAATTTTTGAAAAAGAGAGAAAAAACATATCATATTGAAGTTCCTGCTAAAACTTTAAGCTATGTTCTTGATAGCTATAGAATTGATCATGTAGATTTGCTCTCCTTAGATGTAGAAGGTTATGAAGCTCAAGTGCTAAAGGGAATTGATTTTACACGTCATCGGCCTGAATTTATATTAATTGAAGTACGCGACAGGGAAGAAATTGAATCAATTCTTGCAAAAAGATATGAAGCAATTGCAATTCTTAGTATTAATAAAAATTATTCTGATATTTTATATAAATTAAAAAAATAACTTCCCAACTTAATAGCCCTGCTTGCACAATCACACACAAAAAACGCCATAACAAAAGACATAGCCGCAAGCATAAGAAATCTCATATCCCAAACTGTGTGGGCGCATTCAAGACCGACTTCAGGACCTTGCAACACGATACCATGCAGGCCTCTGGGAAACCGAAACCGTGGTATCACAGCAAAGCATTGCTTCGTTTTTGCCGCTCATTTTAATGTAAAACCAGGTTCACGCTGATTAAAAAACTACAGCAAAAAACTGCTCTTAAAAATGATCAGGCAATCATTACACGTTTGCAAGGACTTCCTCAACTCCTGCGACAAACCAATACCTATGATAACGGTTCAGAAAATACTGAAGATGAAACAGTAACCCAGCAACTGCACAGCCGAATCTTCTTTTTTACCCCTTTTACCACAGATGGAAAAAGGGATCAGTTGAAAATGCTGCCGGACTTGTTCGACGGATATTTCCCCAAAAAACTGACTTTTCTATCGTGCCCGATGAAAACATCGCTTCCACTGAATGTTTTACTTACAACAGACCAAGAAAATGTTTACATTCCCTCACGCCACTTTAAGCTATGGCTCATGAACTGTGTTGCATTTAATCATTTAATCAATGAAGCTGGGATATAACGGGCAACTATTTGTAAATGATAAAAACTAATTATAAGATAAATTAGTGATGAACATTATAATACCCATTATCCTCTTTGCCTATGCTCGTCCTGACCATCTGCGCCGGACGCTGGCTTGCCTCCGCGAGAATCGCGTGCCTTTCATTTATGTTTTTAGCGATGGGCCGGCCACGCTGGACAAGGAGCCATTGGTTGGTCAAGTGCGAGAAATTTTGCGTAGTATTGACTGGTGTGAGGTGGTACTTTGTGAGCGGGAGACAAACTTTGGATTGGGTCGTTCCATCCTCACCGGTATAAACGAAGTGCTGCAACAGCACGAAATGTGCATCATCTTCGAGGATGACCTCATTTGTGTGCCGGGGACGTACGAGTACTTGGTTGCGGCGCTCCGTCACTATAAGGACGACCCCCGGGTGATGAGCGTGACCGGCTGGACGCATCCTCTTGTAACACCACCGGACGTTGGTGACCAACCTTATTTTGACGGCCGCGCCGAATGCTGGGTCTGGGGGACATGGCGGCGGGCTTGGCAGGGAATGCTGGAACACGATGCCCGCAGCCTGATGCTATCCTGTGAAAAAGAAGGTATTGATCCAAAAAAATACGGTACCGATCTCCCTAGAATGGCTGATAAAGAGTTGCAGAGAAACATTTGGGCGGTTCGGTGGCTTTACCATCATATATTGCACGGCGGTCTTTGTTTGCGTCCGCCCTGGAGTATGGTGGAACATATCGGCTTTGGTGATCAGGCGACAAATGCAAAAAATGCTGGTAAATGGGCAAACCCTCCGCTCAAATCATGTCCACCTATACCTTCAAAATGGCCTGATGCAAAAGAGCACCCAGCGTGTGCGAAATTGCATCGTCAGGCGGTTACTCAAAGGATTCCAATACTGCACCGTGTAAAACACAGGCTCCGCAACATAGCAGTTTACATAGAAAAGACAATTGCACTGATGCAATGAAACTCAAAGATTTTTTCAGGTTATTTGTGCCTCCCCTATGTGTGCTTGTATATCGGAAGCTCTGTAGGCATAACAACTTAGCACCTCATTATGAATACATACCTGAAGGGTGGGCATATGTACAAACTCATCCCGAAGTAAAAGGATGGAATGTGCAGGAGGTATTGGACACCTATAGACAGAAGTGGCCTCGTTTTGTGCAGATGGTGCGTGAGTCAGGGCCCCTGGGTGTGGCACATGAGGCTAGCTTGGCTTCACGGGAAGATATTAACAGCCATAACACGATTATGATTTTTGCCTATTCACTTGCTTTAGCCGCCCGCAATAGAAATAGCCTTTCAATGCTGGATTGGGGTGGTGGTATTGGTCATTACTATTTATTGGCTCAGGCACTTCTGCCTGATGTTTGCATCGAGTACCATTGTAAGGATGTGCCCCTTTTAGCTCAGTATGGTGCTCAGCTTTTTCCTAATCAGCACTTCTATACCGATGAATTATGCTTTACACGCATCTATGATTTCGTTCTTGCAAGCGCCTCCCTACACTACAGTGAGAACTGGCAACGGGTGCTAGCAGGCTTGGCTAAAGCCACAGCTGGCTATCTCCTTGTTACCCGCCTACCGACTGTGATGGAAACAGCATCTTATGTATTTATCCAACGCCCCTATCGTTATGGCTACAACACCGAGTATTTGGGGTGGTGTTTAAATAAAACTGAGTTTTTGCATGAAGCAGGCAAATTAGGGTTAGATTTAGTACGCGAGTTCATTATTGGTGAGCTGCCCCATATTGTCAATGCGCCGGAACCGTGTCAATATCGAGGATTTTTATTTAAAAAAAACAATCACTTAAACTTAAGGTGACTCCGTCTCAGAATATAAGGTATTTTGCCTCTATTATCTATTTCACACAATAGGCATTTATTAATTCATTCACAGCGGATTGATTTTTTATAACTACCATCCTATTTGAAGCAATGACCAAATACCCAATGAAACAAATCCATTTTTGCACTTTTTTTGACAGAAATTATCTTATTCGTGGTCTTGCTTTACATGCATCGTTACTAAGGCAGTGCCAGAAGCCTTTTACTTTATGGATTTTATGTTTTGATGATGAAACCTATAATATTCTTTCTGAATTAAACCCTCCCAATGTTCGGCTTATTACACATTACGAATTTGAGGATGGTGATAATGCACTTATAGCTGCCAAAAACAATCGCACCAGAATTGAATATTACTGGACATGTACCCCTTCATTGCCACTTTATATACTCAGGTATAATCCAGAAGTTGACTTGATTACATATCTTGATGCTGACCTTTATTTTTTTTCTGATCCACAGCCTATTTTTGATGAAATGGGTGATGCATCAATTTTGATTATCGAGCATCGTTATGCGTCGGAACATAGAGATTTGGAGAAAAAAGCAGGGATTTATAATGTGGGATGGGTAAGCTTTCGACATGATATAAATGGACAATCCTGTCTTACATGGTGGCGAGAACGATGTTTGGAATGGTGCCATAAAAGGACAGAGGACAATAGGTTTGGAGATCAATTATATCTGGATGACTGGCCACAGCGGTTCAAAAATGTAGCTGTTTTGCAACATAAAGGAGCGAATGTCGCTCCATGGAATGTAACCAGTTATCAGGTGCAACAAACCAACGGTCTAGTGACCATTGACGGTTATCCGTTAATTTTTTTTCATTTTCATGGTTTCCATTTTGTGCATTCTGTTATTATTGAGCCGGCTTCTTATCGTTATAACCTCCCAATAAATATTATTAAACATATAGTTCTTCCTTATTCAGAACAGCTCTTTGTTTTACACAAAACTATTAAGAACCACTGCAACACGGATAACAAGGTAAAACGACGAATGCTTATATACGGAACATTAATCCAGCGGCTGTTGGTTTTACGACCTCGTTTTTTAACTTTATGGCTTTGGAAGATCGGGGGGGTAGGTCGATCCCTGAAAAAGATGGTGTACAGAATTAAAGATTTTTTCTTTCATATGATAACCTTCAACGAAAAGAGATCATTAAAAAGCTCTTGAGATGATAAGCATTGATAAGTGTGGTGCTAATTCGTTTCAATTAGGCAAACACGGCTGGCCATGGTGTGAGGA
>JAOAIH010000107.1 GCA_026414805.1 Spirochaetota bacterium
TTAGGATTAATATCGTTTGTAAAAATAAAAAAATTTTGTTCCTTTTGCATGATGTTGTGGGCATGCAATGGTGTTTTGCTTATTCTTACGGGAATTTTAATCAGCAAGGTGCATAATGGTTTAAAAAGTGGTTTGAACATACTACATGATTTTGATATGATAGAACTTTTAAAAAATAGGCAATTTCAAAAACTATTAGCAATAGTATCAATAGCAGGTATTATATCAGTGGTGAGTGGGTATGGTGTCAATGCATCACTTCAGTATACATATACTCAAAAGGAAAAACAAAGAGAAGCAAAGCTCATAGAAGATTTTAAAAAAGATTATGAAAAATATGAAAAAGTCAGCATAAAGGTTGACGATATTGAACCATTTATAGGGACAAATGAAAGCCCTGTACACATAGTTGTATTTTTTGATTTCAACTGTGGTGCCTGCCACAGAGCTGTGTCACTGCTACATGAGATTGCATTAAAATACCAGAGCAAGGTTGCATTGTACCTGAGGCATTTTCCTCTTGATGGCACCTGCAATAGATTTATTCCCCGTAAAAAAGACGGCACCTCATGCCGTGCATCATTGGTTGCATATTCACTGTATGGAAAAAGTGAGTATATTAACTTTGTTTTGCAGCTTATGCAATACCGGGGCAGTATAAATGAAGAGGTAATAAAAGAGGCTATTGTAAATGTACATCAAGACTGGGCAGATGTGGAAAAGAAATCCTATTCACCAGAAGTGCGTAAGCGCTTAGAAAATGATATTGCTCTGGGTGGTAAACTTGACATTAGTGCAACACCAACAATCATTATTAATAACACAAAGTTACGCCCTGGCATACCCCCGGCATATATTCTAGAAATGGCAATAAAGATAGAAATGGCAAAAAGGCAATAATTACCATTTTGAATTGACATCTTAATAAGCAGTAAATAAAGTATTGTGTTGTTGAACTATAAAGAGATAAAGGAGGCGTCATGAAAATATTAAAAATTGTGTTGCGTGTCATCACAGCAATCATTCTATTCCCGGTTATTCTGATATCGCTGTTAATAATTTATTGGGATGTGCGCAAACCGCCACAATATGTGTATGACCCATCATTGCAATTTAATTCTTATATTATTACGACATCAGAGAATCCATTAAAATGGCATAATTCCAACACAGACCTTATTTATTACGATGGGTTTTTTTACTGCATACACGCCCAGACCAAATGGCATTTGTATGATGATAATGGATATTTGCTGATCAAGCGTTCTTCTGATGCAAAAAATTGGCAGGATGTTGCGCAACTGGTGGTTTCGGGTAAAGATGTGCGTGACCCTAAATTTGCAATAATAAAGAAAAACCTTTTTGTGTATTTTTTAGTTAATGAAAAATTTGACCCTTCCCCGCATACTACCTACTGGTCATTTACAAAAGATGGCTTGGACTGGAGCAACCCAAAAGAACTGAAGACAATAGTAGTCAACCACCGTACACAAAAAGGAATGACAAAAGTAATGCAAGGTGGTTGGAACCTCTGGAGGCCTAAGACAAAAGATAATAAAGTGTGGTACGTAATTGCCAGTGGAAAAAAGCCGTTACTGTTGCCAACAGGCCAGCCTTCAAACACTGATGTTACTACCATAACAGTGCTGCTGTCATCGACTGATGGTTTAATCTGGAAAGAAGTTTCTGAAGTGTATACTGCATATGGCAATGGTGAGCCGGAGTTAGAGTTTTTGCCTGATGGTTCAATAATTGCAACACTGCGGTGTGGGAGCTTAGGAACAGGTGGATATGAATTTGGCAATCCAACAGGTAATACCATCATTGCTATTGCAAAAAAGCCATATACTATGTGGAGCTATGCTCATTCATTTATAACAAGACTTGACGGCGCTACTATGTTCTCAATCAAAGGGCGTATATTTGCAGCAGGAAGGAATCATTTAGGACCGCGGTTTGATTTAGGTAATCATGTGGCAAAAAAACGAACAGCTATTTATGAAGTATTGCCTGACAGGTTAATCCATCTGTTTGACCTTCCATCCAACGGTGATACCGCTTACACAGGTGTTGTAGTAAAAGATGGACTGGTATATGTAAGCTACTATACATGTCCAATTGAAAAGGATTATCCGTGGATAATTGGTATATGCTTTAAATCTAAAACCGATGTGCGCATGGCTACTTTTACTGTAGATGGATTGTTGAAGGTAGCCGATTCAAAAAGAATTTCTTTGATACAGTGAGGAAAAGTATGAATAAAGAAATTATATATTTTGTAGCTAAAGTCATTCTTTCTGTTATCGTGGGATTTCTTGTTATTTATCCATTGTATCTATATGGCAGACACTTCCTTTTGCCATAATGGTGCTTTAATTATTTATAATGGGAAACAGAGGAGATTATTATGGATATACTAGGATTCAGAACATCTAAGGCATGGAAAATTATTGTATATAGTTACTGGGTAATAATTGTTGTGTGTGCTGTGTTCTTTTATTATTTGATACTATCAACTTTATTTTAATTTCTTAAACACAACTGCTTCAACGCCAGCCTCATCCATCATTGTTTTTGCAAGCTCATCGTTGTAGGGATGTTCAAAGATAAATTTCTTTATGCCAGCGTTTATCAGCATCTTGGTGCAGATGGAGCAGGGCTGGTGGGTTACATAAATAATGGCACCTGAAATAGATACACCATGAAATGCTGCTTGAATTATTGCGTTCTGTTCGGCGTGAAGTCCGCGGCACAGCTCATGGCGCTCTCCTGAAGGGACGTTATAAATATTGCGCAGACAGGTCTCAGGCGTGCAGTGGGTGATACCAGTAGGCACACCATTATAGCCAGTTGAAAGTATACGCTTGTCCTTAACAATAACTGCACCCACTTTTCGCCGTATGCATGTTGCGCGTGAAGAAACATCATGTGCTATCATCATGAAATATTCGTCCCAGGAAGGCCTGTTCATTTAGCGCTCACCTTGCATTTGAAGTGTAGTAGTACAGTGTAATCCATTACAGTATGCAGAGTAAACTTTACTGTTAACGGTATTACACTGTGATAAACATACCGCTTAGGCTTTAATAAATCATGTTTTTTTGCATATTCTTTAATTTGATCTATTGGAATTGCGGTGGTGAGCGTCACAGGGTTTTGAGGTGCTACGTTCAGCACGGTGGTGGAATAGTCAACAGGCTGTAGTAGTATTTCATTATTATTATGTGCGATAGTTATTGTGATTGCTGGTTTTTTTAGCTGTAACTGTGAGGATGATTCGCTGGTAAAGGTTACTGATGCAAGGAGTGGTTGGTTTATGGTATGAATGATGGAGCAGCGCACCTGGATATTGTTTACAACAACAGTTTGGTATATGTAATCGGTTGGTTCCTTTTTTTGTATGATAAGAGTAAGAAGAATAATGAACACAAGAATATTGATGAGTAAAAAGATGCGGGAAAATCTCTTTTTACGCTGATTGGAGTTAGGTGGGGTTTCACCTTTTTTTATATATTCTATTCGTTCCCGTATTTTTTCATTCATTTTTTTATTCTATTTGCTGAACTATAGCTTCAGGGAGCATAAATGTTATTGATTTCATTTTAACGATATCACCATAGATCATGGCAAAGAAGTGTATGGTTAATGTTTTGCTTTGTTTCAGTGTTTTAAAAAAATAAGAATTAACAGGATTAGTGGCAAAATGAAATGTGTGATACGTTTGTATTTCTTTGCCATCAGCAAACATGGTAAGCGCTGTTGATTTTTCTTCTTTTTCTATGAGCCATGATACATTGGTTGGTAAAATTTCGTCAATAGCTTCGGGCAGGTCAAAATACAAAAGGTAGTAATCATCAGGTGTTGATAGAAGCAGTGACATCCCTGCATCCTCAAAAAAGTCGTAAATAGGATCAAAAAACTCTTTGTCAAGCGGTGAGTTGTCAGGAAGTTTTTGCAATGCTTCAATAAACTGTTTGGTTGCAATGATGTCCATATCCAGTAACTATCGCCTATAAATATTTTTACGTAAAAAGACAATGCAGAAGGTTGAGTCTGTTGACAGTAACTATCGCCCTAAAAATTATACATAATATCAACATTGGTGTTGGTGATTAAGCCGTATAGCTTGAATGCAAAATATATGATTACAAATACAAGCAATATCATTATGACAATATTCATTTTGTCAAGCAGTCTGTCCGAGATAGATTCCTGCAATTTGTTCATCATGAATGCAATGAGTGTGAGGTAACCTGCAAGGCCGGTGCAGCAGGCAACAAGAAAAGTTGCTTTGAGTGGAATTGTCATAGTTTGGAAAAGTTCAAGGTCAATTAAAAGCTTGTAGCCAATAACCCACCACACAATCATGCCAGGGTTGGTGATAGCAATAGTGAAACCAGTTAAAAACGATGTGCGCTTTTTGTACTGAATGTGCGTTTTGATGTGTGGCGGTATATGTTTGTGTTCGCGGTAGGAACGGTATAACAGTGCAATGATGACAAGGATGCCAAGTGAATACGTAAATATCTGCACATTGGGATAATGCAAAAAACCACCAATGCCAAAAAGCACCAGCACACCATAGATAAAGTCGGACGTCACAGAACCAAGCGCAACAGAAATTGCTGGCTTAAGATGTCCATTGATGGCTTTTTTAATAACTTCAAGCTGAACAGCACCAACAGGAATTGATGATATAAATCCAATAAAAAGGCCAAATGCAAATAAGAAAAAGATATGAATGGTGTACATGCCATACCTGCAAATAGAAATTTTGCTAATTATATACGATGTAAATTACTTAAAAAAGTTGCAAGTATTTTTTAAAAATAATATGAATTGTAAGAATTGGACAGAAATTTATAATACTATTTCTTCTTCTTTTTCAATTCTTCAACTTCCTGAGGTGTGAGTTTGCGCCCCTGTAATACTATTTTGCGAATTGATTCCTTTGAAAAATCATCTTCAAAGATTATCTCTTTACCTTTGTAAACTTTAAGGTTGTCAATAATTGGGATGCAATGCTTTGAGGCAAAGCCAATCTTACCGCTTTCTGGCTCTTCGTTAAGTGTGTGCGATAGTACCTGTGCATTGTCTATTGCAACGGCAATGGTTTTGCCCTGCACAGTGATTGTCAGCGTGTATGTCCTTCCGTATTCAAGCGATACTTCTCTAGAAGCTAATGTGGTGATATAAAAATTGCCCTTTGCCTGCTTTGGCAGCGTGGTGTCTTTGATGTCGGATTTGATGATGCTAATGGTGTGTATATTTGAACTGTTCCCGGCAAACTGTACTGCATAGAATTGTCGGTAATCAGATGCAGCAAAAAAAGTCATGTAGGTGATACTGTCAGCAGGTGCATGCAGTGAAATAGTGTGTGTGAGTTGCGTAATGGTAAATTCATCTGTACTTATCAATGAGTTAAGATTAATTAAGGGGCTGTAGTCAAAATTAAACGACTTACCCCTGTTTTCACGTAGATACGATTCTTTGTTGTCTGACACAACCGACCAGTTGCCGGAGATCTGCTGCCAGGTGTAAGTGGGTGTGGTTTGGGCAAATAATGATGTAGTTATAAAGGGTAGGGTGATTGTGAATATTGTTAAGAGGATTAAAAAGTGAAATATTTGTATGTTTGATTTTGTTTTCATAGAGTTACCGTACTATCATATTTGTATTTCTTTACACCCTTGTTGTGGTGAAAATAGCAAGTTATTCAATTGAAAAAGAAAATAGCCTTATGGATTGTAATAGAATAAGTATTACAATAAATTTTCTTATTTCAAAAATGTTTAAGATTACTAATCTTGATTATACATAATAAAATCATAAAAAATATATTTAGAAATTGCATTGGATTTGATAGTAAATTTACAATATCCACTTTTAATCAGAAATATTATGTATAAATTTATTCTTTAAGGTATAACTGAATCAATTGTATATACTTCAGAGGAACCTTCATTGAGACTCAGTGAAGCTGAATTTGTCTCAAGTATAGTAACTGTTCCTTCTTTAAATGTTTCACCATCTAAAATACTTGCTATAACTGAGCCACTTAGCTTTTCAACCTCTTTTGATTCTGTTTGTGAACCATGATTATATCCTCCACTTTTACTCCATACTTCATC
>JAOAIH010000108.1 GCA_026414805.1 Spirochaetota bacterium
CCGCCGCAACTGCATTTTTAAACTTTGTCCACTCACTTTCGGCAATCATCATTGCAGGACAATTTTTGCCTGTAATGTCATAGTGTCTATAAAGGTTATTAATAGTTAAACCATATTTTTTAAGTAAATAGGCTGTGAGTTCTACAGTGTTTTGATATGTTTTGTTCCAATTCCCATCACTGTTTACGCACATTTCAATCCCAATCAGGAAGTAATTCGGACTATATGGCTTCTCTCTGATTTTTTCACCTGTGGAAGTATACTTGCTTGCTCCTACATGCCATGCAACCTCGCCATCAGGGACACATTGGACTATACTGTGGACATCAACTATATAGTGAGCCGACGCCGCTGTTTTAGTCGTGTTAAAATAATTTCTGTTTGCAATTGCATTTGCACCTTTGCCAGTGTTGGCTGTCCAGTGTATAACTACCCCTTTTAACTTTTTAAGCTTTATTTTTGGTCTATTCTGATTTATTAAAAGCATCTGTGTTATTGGTAGCATTGTATCACCTTCTTATTTCAAAACTTGTGATAATAAAAAAGCAACTGCACCTGTTATAAGTGCAGTTACTATCGTTTGCCAATTTTGGCTTGGTTTTTTTTCAATTTCGTCTATCTTCTCAGCTATCTGTTTTATACTGTCTTTTATTTCATTTAATATATTAAAAATCATTTTAATTTCTTTTTCTGATACTTTGCTTGATGTTTCAAGTTCTTTCAGTCTTTTTTCCATGTCTTTTGAAATGTTTTCAAGCTCCAACACTCTCTTTGACAGTGTGTCTATATATACACAATCTTTGCAATCATTCATGTTGCACCTCCGAAAATCTAACTTAATAAATTTTTAACTTTTAACTCTTTTGTTTTCCACACTAAATCTGGTGGTATCCATCCATCACGCCTTATTTGTGTCCCAGCCCATATATAGCTTTCAAACTCATTATTAACACCGTCTATCAACGCTGTATTAATTCTTTGCCATAAATCACTTTCAATAGGCATTGAATTAAGAACAAATCCAGCAAAGTAATGTGTTCTGTATGATTGGTACTTCAAATTTTCCCATGTAAACTTATACACAAATTTATGGTGTGCGTCATCATCTATTATCCAGTCATAATCTTCTATTTGAAAAAAGTTTAAATTTTTTGTTTCGTCTTTATTTTTCCAGTATTCGCTGGGAAAGTTTGCATCTTTCATCATTTCGCCAACTCTGTTTAAGTCTATAACTGTTGGCGGAAAAAATAATACTGTTATTAATGCTTCAGGGTATAAACTTCTTATATAATCCCTAATCATTTCTAAAAATTTACCATTTTGTTGCCTCAACCACTGCAAAGCATTTTTATCATACTTTTGCTGCCACATTGAATTGTAAATGGGTAAATCATATCCCATTTCTTGCCAGAATTTTTGCTTTGTTGAAGTGTCATAAAAGCATGGTTTTATACCTTGATTCCACCACCAAGGCTCACCTAACTGAATACAAACTTTTAATCCTGAATTAAATTGTATATCAGCAATTGCTTTAGCATAATTCTTGTAATATTCTTTAACTTCATTGTTTGTAAAGCTAACAAAATGTGGTGTGGGTATCCAACCAGATGTTGCAGGTGTTCCATCATAAGCTCTTTGCCACCAAGTTTCAGGTGCATCTACTGTTTCAAGTGATATCGAGCCAACAACCACATATTTTTTTTCTTCAGCCCTTTTACAAAAATCTATAAACCATGCTTTAAAGCCTTCGTTTAAAACTGGTGTTGTTTTTTGAATATACCTATATAAAACATAGCCTGTTGGGTCAGGAATTGGATTGCCTGACGCATCAAATAAACCTTTTTTATCATAATAATGTGACGCTCCAATATATAGGTCAATCCATTTTCTAAATCCGAGTTCATAAAATAAGTTTATATACCTTTCTGGTGTTGCAGCATAACTATCATCAAAGCCATCTGCTAATCTGTATATATGCTTTTTAAACGGAATAGTTGTACCTAAATTTCTTGCTCCTTCCACAGTCCAATTTGAGAGTGTTACTTTAAATGATTGGCTATCGCTTAAAGGATATTTCTCACCATAATCAAAAGTTATAGGTGTAAACCCCCACATAAGTCTTTCTATTGTCGTTGGGTCAATTTTATGCCATTTTGAGGATTTTTCCCAGTGGCCTATTGGATTACCTTGCTCATCATATCCATCAAAGACCCATTCATATTCTTGCCACCCTGCATAAAGATTATCAAAATCTATTTCAATTATGCCCTCTTCACCACTTTGGTCGCCTGGAGTTCTGCCTCTTGGAAATGTTAAACCACTTGCAGCTTCCCAATCCTGCAATGGTCTATATGGTGCATAATTCCACACCCTCACCATATGCGTCCCATCAGCATTGGTTACTGTCAATGATTGACCATTAATATCGTCTAATCGTGGTATATAACCTTCAATTTTATAATTGTAACTTAACTTTACACCAGAAAAATTTTTATTTGTTGCATACTTAAAATTTGGGTGACTCCATCTATCTTCAGATGTCCATATCATTCCCCCAAAATCATTTCTTGTTCTAAAATTACCTTGAATTTCAATTCTATTATTTGTTCCATAAGGTGTAACAACTGACATTATCATCTCATAATTAAAGTCACAAGTCATAAGCATAGGTTGTAGCTGATAATAGTTCATAATTTTACACCTCACATATTGCAATTAAATTTGTATATGCTCCTTCTATTTCTTCTGGGATGTTATTTCCTAACCAATGCACTTTAACTCCTGTATAATATCTTATTCCGCCTGTAGTTTCATAAAGCAATTCTACAGCAGGTTGTAGTAAAGTATTTTGAACAGTTGCATTTTCATAAGATAAAGTAATATTTACTATCGGGGGTGTTATATAAGGTTTTGAAAATTCAAAAGTAGTTTCTGGAGAATAAAAAGCTCGTTTATATTCTACTTTAGCCAAAATATCAGTAATTTTTTGTTTTAAATTCCATTCTGCTTCAATATACAAATAAGCTTTTCCAGCTGGAATTGTTAAAGTTTGCTCATCTAATAGCTTTGCTGCTATCTGAATAATGTGTTGTCCTGACTTAACTAAAGGAATTAAATATTTAATATTTATTAAAAATTTATCATCTGTTGCACCTATTACGAACTCTCTTTCAACAGTCCCATCAACTAATAATTGTATTTGAACATCTGTACTTCCCGATGCTACTCCTTCAATGTGTATAGTAACTGTTATTGATTGTTGTTTAGACAAATCCACTTGAGCTGATATTATACTTTTATTTATTTGATTATTTAATATTACTTCTTCTATATTTTGGTATTTATTAAAATTTGTCAAAGATTGTATTGTTTTACTTATTATATTTGAGAGATTGCTTGTGTTATTGTTAGCCACTTTTGGTGCCCCTTCTATTGTTAAAGATAGACCTCCTGAGTATACTAACTTTAATTTTGTTATTATAGTATTTAAAATGTTATTAGTCTTAAATTCTGTAATTTCAATTTTGTCGCCTACCTCTAAATAAGGGTGTGGTCTTATCTGTGAAGTTAATGGATAATATTGAAAATTATTTATATCAGAATAAATGTTAAGCATTATTTCTTCAGCATTTTGTTTTATCAGTTTATTAATATTTTTAGAAATAGTTTCATTCTCTGTCCCTTCACCCATAGAATAAAAATTATCACCATCAAGAAATTTTATTTTTTTGAGTGTATTTTTTTCGTTATTTTTGCTTAAATTGATATAGTCACTACTTCCTAAATTTTTTTCTATAATACTGCTTGTCAGTATTTTTTTAAACTCCAATTTACCATCATAATTTATAATAGCATTTGCAGAATTAATAATCGCTATATCAGATAAAAACTGCCTAATAGTATATGACTCTTCAGAAAATATATTAGTATTTAATGTAATACTTCTTAAATTTATATTTTCAAGAGTTAAGCCTAAATTATTGCAAAATAAATTTAAAATTGAATTTGTGTCAATTGGATACGTAAATTGTGTGAAATAAGATGAAATATCTTCATCACTGTAATATAAGATGTCATAGCATATAAAGGTTATAAAATCTGAATTGTTATTTTTTTCTTCAACATAGAATATACCCAGTGGCATCCATTCACTTATATTTTGGATATCTTTAACTCTTATATATGGTTTCACCTTTTCACCTATTGTTATCTGGCATGCTTCATTATATATTGAAAACATAAATTTACCAGAAATTACATTACCTATGCTTATATTATCAGTTGTTAGTGATTTCTCCATTTCGGCATTTATAATTTGATTGTTATATATTGTTGTTATAGTTGTATTTACTGATGATATTTCAATATAATCAATGTGAATTGACGCATCATAAGCATTTTCATTTTTTTGACCAGTTACTTCAATTATTATTGTATGCTGTCTATTTGATAAATTATTTTTTGAAAATAAAAGTTTTTGGTATTGTGTACCTGCATCATAACAATCTGCATATTCAACTACACCATCTAAAGTAATTTTTGCTATTCCTCTATATGGATTTGCCATACCATAAAGCTTTACAGATGTACCTATAAAACTTAATTGAATTATGCTACCAACTATGCCTGAATATATAGCTGATCCACCACTATTATTGGTATCTTCATGAGTTGCCCAATAACCTGTTTGTGAAATTCTTGAGTCATTTTCTTCAATTTTTTCTGTTGCTATGTTACTATCTCCTTCTATAATTAACTTCATCTCAAATTCTCGATTATTACTATCGCATAAATCCTTAAATAATTTTGATACATTATACATTCGATAACCACCTACTTTTCAATTAAGCTTAGCTTAATATCTGACCAATAGATTCCATTTCCTTTTTCTATCGCTATTCCTGCCGGTCTATTAGCACAATAAAACGTTTTTGTTTCATATTTCCCAGTCATAGGATCAGGATAATAAACTGTAAAAAACACATCTTTAACTAAATTGAGGATTGCTGAAACTTCATTCCATTTCAACAATCCCCATTCAAGTTCTATTTTCCGTTTTGTTGTTATTCTATCTCTTATTAAAGTCCCATCTGCTGTTCTTTTAGTTGTTTCTTCATTATCTATATCCATTGATGTTACTAAAAGAGTTTTAGGCATTACTGGAACTTGTGTCCCATTAATTTTTAATTGCATACAACCACCTCTATATCGAGATTAATGTCATTCCTGTTTGTCTTTGAACGTTATTTATCGCCTTAATTACAGCTCTTCCAAGCTCATTTTCATTGAGTTTCAATACTACTGTTGCGTCTTGACTATTTCCTTTTGCATTTCCTATCGCACTTCTTACCGCTTCACCTACCGCTTGACCTATTGCTTGCACGAAACCTGTGTTTTGAAGTGGTACGACTGCTTCTGGGCCTGCTTCACCTATCATTGCTACAGTTGGGCTATCAATTATTCCGCCTTTCGCCAATTTAGGAATAGATGGTATGTTTATTCCCCATGTCTTGCCTCCAAGTCCAGGAACCCAATCAGGTATTGTTATACTTAATTTATTTAACCCTCTAATAACAAAGTTAATAGCATCTATTATAAGATTTAATGGTACTTTTATTAATCCAACAAGGCTGTCAAAAATCCCTCCAAATACGTCTCTGACACCTTCCCAAGCTTTCTTCCAGTTACCTGTAAATACACCTACAATAAAATCAACAATGCCTCCAAGTGTTTTAAACAAACCTTTTGCTATATCAATAACGCCAGCTAATAAGCTGCCAAACACATCAATAGCAAGATTTATAACATTGGCTATTGTTGGCCCAAAATCTACAATCATCCAATTAATAATTGGAGCAATAAAACCATTGTATATTTCTAAGGCTCCATTTATGCATTTCATTACAAACTCTCCAATTTGCATAATTAATCCTCTTAAGTGCTCTGTCCAAAGCCATGTAAGCA
>JAOAIH010000109.1 GCA_026414805.1 Spirochaetota bacterium
CCTGCCTGTTCATTATCATAGTTGAACAGATCCTCGTTCCACCGCAACTATTTTGATTTTTTTATCATTCCTCCTTTGTTACTTATGAATATAAAATTGCCAATGCAACAACAATTTGCTCAAAAGTCCACACTATTTTGTTTCATCTGCAATATCACCAAAGATATTTACACAGAAATGAAATAATATGCCGGATGTGATACTTCTTTCTATGCTAAGATAGATCCAATCCATTATAATGCTGAATGGATAAAATGAACAATGAAATCAAGCATTAGATAAGGGGATTTTTGCAACAATTTACATTGATACATTCTCTTAATTAAAAAATAACGACAAATGCTACATCATCGAGAAAAAACCAAGGATTATACTTGCTTTGAAATGTGAATACTCATTTTCTAGATGTTTGAGAGCATGCCCTCTCAAACCCAGCCCCTCTTGAATTTAACCAAAAGAATAACATAAACACAAGTAATGAAGCTATATGTGAATGGTTATTGATGTATTTATAAAATCTAGATGAGGTATTTCACCTTTGTAAACACAATACAAAGAAGAATGCTGCTTCAATTATTTTCATTACGTGATTTTTGTATTAATTAAGAAATAATAGCATCTACTAAAATAAATACCTGAATATTTGGAATACTTTTTTAAAAATTATTTGATATTCCTATGCAAAGAATATAGTATCAGTAAAAGAATGATGTATTCATTATATTCCTTATAAAAAAGGAAAGACAAAATATTGATGATGAAAAAATTATCAATTTTTATTTTGGCCATTACATTTTTACACACAATTGCATTGGGGTATTCTATACTCCCAAATATAGTACAAAGCCAGAAACATTTCGTTAAAACAACCAGAGATCTTACCCTTTCACCAACACCCACAATAAAAGTATATATTTTGAAAAATGTCCCTATAACAAAAAATAATATAACCCTTGAAGCATACTATACATTTAAAAAACCTGCACATGTGAAATCACCATTTACCAGTAATGATAGATTATTGATAATAAATATTTTACATTCTGTCAGTACAATGCAGGGTATCCAATATTATTCGCAAACAAGAAAAAAACTACGAACACTTTTTGAAAAGTCATATGTAATACAATACCCTTCTTTTAAACAACTAGATGATCCTGTAATAAAAGATTTGAAACAAGTCTATACTTTTTATACTTTACAGAAGGATAGAATATTTGGTGAAATTACATACCAATATACCATATACCAGATGCCTGAGTTTATTTTATTAAAGACAGAAAATATAAACAGCGTTAAATATGTAATGATGACTGTTGTAGAGAAACGCAAATTTAAATTCTTTTTGTTTATTATTGATAAAGGGGAGGATATTGGTCTGTACTGTGTATATTCTATTGATATACTAGGCAATATGGCATTTCCTCTTCAAAAGGTTAAAGATTCTCTTTATCACCGTTCTGATGCTATCATTAATTGGTTGTATAATAAGCTTATGCAAAATTAAAATAACTTACAACAATGAAATAATAATGCCACCCATTTCTGAGTGGCATTCTAATATATAATACCAATCCCGGCAGCGACCTACTTTCCCACACCGTTACCAGTGCAGTATCATCGGCGATGAGGGGCTTAACTTCTGTGTTCGGAATGGGAACAGGTGTTTCCCCCTCTCTATAACCACCGGGAAGAATTTACTTGCCGTATGTGTTTGTCCTTATAAAAAGTCAGCTTAACTTTGTCAATCGAATTTACTGAAATATTTAAAAAAATTCAATTTTTTAAGATGATATATTTTTATCTCATAAAAAGTGGTATTCAAAAAAAAGTTGCTTTTTTATGCAAAATTTTTCAATTTCACATAAAAATACATTCACTACCTTTGGGAGGAATAACATGAATCTTGAAACTACAACTTGTATTTCTTATGAGCATCTGAATATTATAAAAATTTATTCAAAAAAATATAAGATACCTTTAAGTTCTTTTATAGTGAATTTTATTAACTATGTGCTATCTCATAAAAACATCAAAACAAAATCATACAGTCGTGTTTCTTATCGTCCTAGATATAATGGCAGTTGGAAAAGGCTTCATATTGTTCTTCTTGAACATGAATACGAGTTTTTTATGGATGTGAGGAAAGTTTATAAAGTGTCGCTTGCCAAGATGATAGCATATTGTATTGACAATTATTTATTCGATTTTATATCAGCACTTGAAAAAGATGATAATACCGATAACTATCGTTTTAGTGGATATACTTTTCAATTTTATCTTGAAGAAGGAATTCCCTGTTGTAAATTTTACTGGGGACCACACCCTGAAATATTAAAAAATCCATAAATTCCTCATGCTGAGTTCATAGTAGAATTACAAATGTTTTGACATTTGACAATTTACACTTTGATGTGTACAAACGCTTGATTAAAGAGCGCTATTCCATATTTGACATTTATCCCGAAGCATAATAAAATATGAATAGAGAAACTCCAACGCAACAAAAACTTATTTCAATAGTACCTGATGGATATACTCCAATGCGACTAGATGTATATCTTGCAGGTCGGTTTACATATTTATCTCGATCAAAATGGCAAAAGGAAATCAAAAGTGGCAAGATATTTGTTAACAATATACCGATAACTATACCTCATTATACAGTTTATCAGCATTATGTCATTGAATACAGACGACAGCCAGTAGAAGAACCACAGGTTGACCCAACTTACACCATCCTGTATGAAGATGAGTACATCATTGCCATCAACAAAAGCGGAAATCTTCCCACTCATCCTGCAGGAAAATATTTCCACAACACATTGACCATGTTACTATGGACCCAGACAGGTACACAGTGCATGCCACTCAACCGTTTAGATCGAGAAACATCAGGAGTTGTGGTGCTTGCCAAAAGTGGCAGTATTGCTTCAGCATTTCTGAAATATTCAGGAGCTATCGCCAAAAAATATTATGCGATAGTTATCGGTAATTGTTCGTTTACCAGGATAACAGTAGACACCCCCATAGGGATATCCCACGACTCACGTATACGAAAAAAGCGTGCTGCGTACACTGACGCCAAATGGCACTCCATCACTCACTTCAGCGTCCTTAAACGTTACAACAACTATACGCTTATTAAGGCAGTTCCCATTACCGGGCGTACCCACCAGATACGAGTACACTGTGAGCATATAGGGCATCCTATTCTGGGAGATACTCTTTACTCAAGCCGCGACGAAGATTTTATCACCTTTATACAGAATAAAGGCGCTATAGAGCGCTCATTCCCGCGATGCGCCCTGCACGCACGCATGTACAGGTTGTATCATCCATACTTGCAAAAGATGATTGCAATAAAAGCACCATTGCCGCACGATATGCATACATTCCTTACACAATTAGAGAATAACAATGGCGCAACCATCAATACCACAAAAAGCTAAGTTATTTATTGGGCTCCTCACAGCCCGTGATGATGTTCTATTTGGTGCAATAAATATATTAAAAAAGAAATACGGCACAATCGACTTGCAATCAGACCCAATACCATTCTCACACACTGATTACTACAGCACCATTGGTAAGAATTTATACAAGGTATTCATAAGTTTTTCCAAACTTATCAACAGAGAGGATATCGCAAAGATAAAATTATATACCAACAAAGTGGAAAATAAATTTTTACATAATAACAACCGAACCATAAATATTGACCCTGGCTATCTTACATTGTCCAATGTATTTTTAGCTTCATGTAAGGACTATTTTCACCGTGTGTATGTGGGCAAAGGTGTGTATGTTGAAAATGAATATCGGTATGTTGCCAAACACTACCAGCCATGGGAATGGACATATCCGGATTATCGCAAAAAAGAATATATACAATTTTTTGAAACACTGCGATCAATCTACTATGAACAGATTAAGCAGCGATAAAGCTCAGTAAAGCATAAAATTGACAGGAGGATCAACAATAGTCCATTGAAAATATTGTAACAGCTGAACACCAATGTCTTCAATTTTATCCAATGATCCTATAGTTGCTATAAGCATATCTTTCCCAACCTGAGTATTCTTTTTACCAAAGGACAATGCTCTAAGCACATTAGCAAATATATCGTTACTTTTTATTTTTAATGCCATGTTTGTTGCCCATATAGCAGCATCATAATCGTTTTTCATAAACTGTGCATATGCCAATAGCATGAACGTATTATAACTTTTATTGTTTTTCTTCAAAGCCTTATTGCACTCAATGATACATTCATTAAATTGACCCAACGCAAAATACCCACATGCCATGTTAACGTACACCCTATGTTCATCAAGTCCAATCTGTATTGCCTTACTCCAGTATTCTATAGCCATGTCAAATTTTTGCTGATGGTACATGCTACACGCATATACATCATACGCACGGGCAAAATTAGGTTTGTCTTCAATTGCTTTGTATGCCCACGCAGCTGCATGCGCATAATCAATATTGTGATAGTACAATAGAGCAATATTGTAGCTGATAAAAGCATTGTAGGTATTAGCTCTTTGAGCCAATAAAAAGTGCGATAGCGACTGCTGCCATTGCCCGCGCATAGCATATATGTATCCAATGGCATTCAGTGCACGCGAATACTCTGGAGCCATTGCCAGCGCAATGTATAGGCTATCCAATGCATCATCATATTTCTTTTGGTTAATAGCTATTATAGCCTTAAAATAAAAAATCTCTTTTACTGGTGTATATTTTTTATTGTACTCATCTATATATTTCCCCATCATTCCATATTTACCATTAAGGTACAATGTATTAATAGTTGCAAGCAAATCCATCATGCCAATATAATCAATTGAAGCCTTCACGACCTCGCTACGCGATATGGCAAGCACATCATCCCTTCGTATAGTTTTGGAAAATGCATTGCTACTATTAATGAATGCAAAAGCAATTATTGCGATAGTTATCCGTAATGGTATTGCTTTCACTACACCATATATTTTATTGTTATAAAACATTGAGAAAAAATCCTCAAAAATTAGAAATTTGTCAATGTGAACTTAAACCTAATTAGAAACGCATATACTATGAAGATACTAAATCGTGTTCAAGATTACAGCCTGTCACAATAAAATTTGGGGTCATTTCCACCTTTATTCTGATTTGTTTTTTCTTTTATAACTGAATTATAATAACTTCATACCCTATCCGATTCAGAATCAATTCTTATATTCAATAATTAATTACAACAATTTTTTTACGTTGGTCTCTATGTGTAACTACACAACAATGCAATGACTCTAAGCTTTGTTTCTCTGTGTATTCTGCGTCCTCTACATAACACTACTTTATTGTACCTGTACCTATGCTCTGACCCTGCGCCTTAATACAAAAAAGGCTGTGCATTGCACAGGCTTTTTTTATTGTATATTGCCAGTTAATTAAATGAATATCTGACACTGTATAGTCAACTGCTTATTCTTGAAATTATCAACTTCATCTTTTAGCTGCTGAGCATATTCAACCTTTATATTGGCATTATGCCCTTTGATGTAATAGTTAAGACCACCAGCAATTTCAGAAACCTTACCATCTGCACTGCCTACTTCTATTT